>DATLIF010000087.1:0-7386 GCA_035539575.1 Fimbriiglobus sp.
CGCCAATCTGGTGCTCCCACCCCCTCGCTCACGCTCGGGGTTCGCCCGATCTCACGCCCTACGATCCGGCCCGGACCGCGTGCCGGTCTCGCGTCTCCTTCCGCGTCTGCCGGTGGGCGAGGGCGGCCCCGATGAAGTCCCGGAACAGTGGGTGGGACGCGGTCGGCTTCGACTGGAACTCGGGGTGGCTCTGGATGCCGACGAACCACGGGTGGTCCGCCAGTTCGATCACCTCGACCAGCGACCCGTCCGGGCTCGACCCGGAAACGATCAGCCCCGCAGCCTCCAGCCGCCTGCGGTAGTCGTTGTTCACCTCGTAGCGGTGCCGGTGACGCTCGGAGATCAGATCAGAATTGAACGCCGCATGGGCCTTCGACTCCGGGAGGAGTTTGCAGTCAAACGCCCCGAGCCGCATTGTGCCACCGATTTTCGTGATCTTCCTCTGTGCGTCCAGCAGGCAGACCACCGGATGCGGGGTGTCCTTGTCGAACTCGGTGGAGTTCGCCTCGCTCAGGCCGGCAACGTTGCGGGCGACCTCGATGGTCGCGCACTGCAAGCCCAGGCAGATGCCGAAGAACGGCAGCTTGTTTTCACGGGCGTACCGGATCGCCTCGATCTTGCCCTGAATGCCGCGCTTGTCGAACCCGCCGGGGACCAGGAGGCCGTCCACGTTGGCCAGGTGCTTGGCGGCCCCGTCCCGCTCGATCAACTCCGATTCGCAGCGCAGGACTCGCACCTTGGCGTGCTGCGCGATCCCGGCGTGGTCGAGGGCCTCGTACACCGACTTGTACGCGTCGCGGTGCTTGACGTACTTGCCGACGAGCGCGATCGTGACCTCGTGGGCCGGGCTTCGCATCCGGTCGAGCATCTGCCGCCAGTCGTCAATCGCCAGCGGCCCGGCCGTCGTCAGGTGTAGTTTCTCGACGATCAGACCGTCGAGCTTGTTCTCCACCAGGCTCAGCGGCACCTCGTAGATGCTGAACTCCTTGTCTCGCTCCTCGATGACCGCCTGGCGCTCGACGTTGCAGAACAGCGCGATCTTTTCGCACTCGGATTCCGGGATCTCCCGCTCGGTCCGGCAGATGAGCACGTCCGGCTGGATCCCGATCTTACGCAATTCCATGACGCTGTGCTGGGTGGGCTTGGTCTTCAGCTCGCCGGCCGCCTTGAGGTACGGCACCAGCGTCAAGTGGATGAACAGGCAGTTGTGCTTGCCGACTTCCAGGGCGAACTGGCGGATGGCCTCGAAGTAAGGCATCGCCTCGATGTCGCCGACCGTCCCGCCGATCTCGGTGATGACCACGTCCACGTCCGGGGTGGCCAGCTTGCGAACGCACGCCTTGATTTCGTCGGTGACGTGAGGGATCACCTGGACCGTCTTGCCGCGGTACTCTCCGTTGCGTTCCTTCTCGATCACAGACAGGTAAATCTTGCCGGACGTGTAGTTGCAGTCGCGGTTGAGCGGGGCGCGGGTGAAGCGCTCGTAGTGGCCGAGGTCCAGGTCGGTCTCGGCCCCGTCGTCCAGAACGTACACCTCGCCATGCTGGTACGGGCTCATCGTGCCCGGATCGACGTTCAGGTATGGGTCGAACTTCTGTAACCGGACGGTCAGCCCGCGGCGCTCCAGCAACATGCCGATCGAGGCGGAGGTCAGCCCCTTGCCGAGGGAACTCACCACGCCGCCAGTCACGAAAATATGCTTCGACATGGTCCTGCCGGTCAGAGCGGGGGAGTCGGGGCACGGGGGAGACTGGTCGTGGTAGCCCCACCACCACTATAGCGGAATCCGGTCCCCCGACCAATCGGCCCGGCGGGGGTACGTCCGAACACCTCTCAGGCGGCCCGGCAGGACCGGCCCCCACGGCACGTCGCGACGAAAGCGGCGTAGTCGGACGGTGTGTCTACTCCCCGATGTGCGTTTGCCACGACGCCGACGCGGATCGTACCGCCCAGGCCGAGGACTCGGAGTTGCTCCAGCTTTTCCGATTCTTCCAGCGGGTGCGGGGGGCTACCCGCTAGCCGGAGTAAGGTTTCCCGCCGGTACGCGTACACGCCCAGGTGCAACAAAAACCGCGGCGGATCGGCTGCGAAGTCCGGGCTGCCGTCGCGGACGAACGGGATCGGGCTGCGGCTGAAGTACAGCGCCCGCCCGCGGTCGTCGCACACCACCTTGACGCAGTTCGGACTGAGGTATGTGTCCCGATCGCGGATCGGAGTGGCGAGCGTGGCCACGTCGGCGGACGGATCGGACACCAACAGCCCGGCCAGCAGGTCCAGCCCAGCCGGATCGAAGAGCGGCTCGTCCCCTTGCAGGTTGATGACCGCGTCCACGTCCAGGCCGGCGGCGACCTCGGCCACCCGGTCGGTGCCGGACGGGTGGTCGCGGCGGGTCATCACCGCAGTGCCGCCGAACGCCTCGACGGCGGAGTAAATGCGTGTGTCGTCGGTGGCGACGACCACCCGGTCGGCGGACTTTGCCTCGCTGGCGCGCTCGTAGACGTGTTCGATGAGGTACTTGCCGGTGCTTCGCAACAGCGGCTTGCCGTAGAGCCGCGTGGACCCGTACCGGGCCGGGATAACGATCGCGGTGCGCATCGGGAGACCTCCTTGCCGGTGAGACGCCGTCCTGGCGTCGATCTCGAAGACCCCATTAAACGGACCGACCGTGATGCGGGCAAGCCGGGTCATCTCACGTGTCGTGCGCCTGTGCGTTGCGTCCATTCGTTCCGATGAATGTGTTCACCCGGGTGCGGAGTTTGCGGTGGGCGTCGGTGCGGCCGTTGCACAGCACCAGTGCTTCCCGAAGGCTCAGCCCGGGGTCGGGGAACGGCAACCGGGTCAGTGCGTCGTCGAGCGTGCCGAGGAGTTGGTAGCGGTCCCCGTCGGCGGAAATGTCAATGCCGAGCGACCGCAAGAGTTCGATATCGCGGTAGAAGCCGCGGAGGTCCACCCGGAGTCTTCGCATGAGCGTCGGCCGGGGCTGGGCCTTCTCGGTCGTCAGGCTCAGAAGCCGGTAGAGTCGGGCTGCCCGCTGGGCGGTAATAGCCGGGGACGGGTCGCGTGGTTTGCTCCTCCCCATGTTGCCTCCTGCCGTCAGGGCCGCGGGTCGGGCGGGGCCGTGCCAGCATCCATGCGATTTCCCCGTCGCGGTTGCCGGTCGAACCCGTTCGTCCGTGCGAGTCGGCCGACTGGGCTAGATGGTAGGTAGCACGCCGCGTGAAATCAAGTTTGCGAATGGATGCCGTGAGCCTCCACTATCGGTGGACCTTCGACCGCCGGCGGAAGAACTCGTCGGCAATGGTCCCGAACAGGAGCGTGAGCCCCACCAGAGCCGGGATGATCGGATCGATCTTCACCCGCTCGAACACCCACGGGATGCTCCCGACGAAACTGATCAGGTTTCGCAGCAACGGGAGGACGGCTGCTCCGAGGACCATCCCCGGAACCGTCCCCTCTCCGCCTCGGAGACTACACCCGCCGAGGACTGCTCCGGTAATGGCGTACAGTTCCCAGGTCTCCCCGGCCGACTCCGGCGTGGCGCTGCTGTAGTCGAGCAGCATCAGTATTCCGCCCAGGCTGGCAAGCGTCGAGCACAGCACGTACACCGCGAACTTCTGCCGGCCGGTTGGCACACCGGCGTAGCGAGCCGCCTGCTCGTTGTGGCCGATGGCGAACCAGTAACGGCCGTAGACGCTGTAGTGGACCAACACCCCGACCACGGCGGCCAGCACGAGCATGACCACCACCTGCATCGGGAAGCCCAACTCCCCGTCGAGGTCTTTCCCGACAAGTGCCTTGCGCAGGAACTCGAGCTGCGATCGGAACGCCTCGTAAGCCTCCGGCGTCCCACCCTCACGAACCTCCGTCAATACGCCCTGAAGGCCGACCGGGCGGCCCGGGGAGAGCATCCGCGCCGCCCCGCGGTAGACGAACAGCCCGCAGAGTGTCACCAGGAACGGCTGGAGCTTCAGCCCGGTGATCAGGCCGGCGTTGATCAGGCCGATCACCGCCCCGCATCCGATTACCGCGACCGCCGCCGCGACCGGGGGCACGCCGTTGCGCATCAGCACGCCGAAGAGGACAGCGCTAAAGCCGACCACCGACCCGATCGACAGGTCGATCCCGCCGGTGATGATCAGCACCCCAACCCCAAGCGTCAGCACCCCGAAGAACGCCTGCTGGCTGAGGACGTCCTTGAGGTTGCTCCACTTGGCCGCGTACTCGAAGTTGGTCGCGAACAGCAGGGCGTACATGACCACCAGGAGCGACAGGACGCCGAGGATGCGGTTCATGCGTGTCGGAGTGGGGTAAGGGGTCAGTGGGCGCCGGTGGCTAGCCGCATCACGTCTTCCTCTCGGAACCGGTCCCGGGACAGCACCCCGGCCAGCCGGCCCTCGTGCAACACGGCGATGCGGTCGCTCATACCGAGCACTTCTTCCATGTCGCTGGAGATCATCCAGACCGCGGCGCCGGCCGATGTCAGTTCGTCGATCACCGCGTAAATCTCGCCGCGGGCCCCGACGTCTACTCCTCGGGTCGGCTCGTCGAGGATCAGCACCTTCGGTCCGCCGGCCAGCCACTTTCCGAAGACGACCTTCTGCTGATTGCCACCGGACAGCAGCCCGACTGGCTGCCCGAGCCCAGGGGTCTTCACCCGTAGTCGATCAACCCACTTGCGGCCAAGGGCACGCTCCCCACCCGGGGATACGAGCCCAAGGTGGCTGACTCTCGCGAGGTTCGGCAGCGCCAGGTTGAACCCGACGCCCTCTGGAAGGAGCAGGCCGTGCAACCTCCGGTCCTCCGGCACCAGTGCGACGCCGGCCCGGATGGCGTCCTTTGGCCCGCGCACGACCAGTGGCCGGCCGTCGAGCAGGACCGCGCCCGATTCGATCGGCCGGATGCCAAAGACCGCCTCGGCCAGTTCGGTTCGACCGGCCCCGACCAGCCCGGCCATGCCGAGTACCTCGCCCGGATAGACGCTGAGCGAGATCGGGTGTGACGGGCCGCCGCGGTAGCGGACATCCCGAAGCTCCAGTAACGGCTGGCCGGACGCACGACCGCCGCGGTTGCGGTGATAGAGTTGCTTCAACTCCCGGCCGACCATCAGGCGGATCAGGTTGTCGTGGGAGATCTGGTCGCGGCCGACTTCGCCGGCGTTCTTCCCGTCGCGCAGGACCGTCACGCGGTCGGCCACCCGCTTGACCTCGGCGAGCCGGTGCGAGATGTACACCACGCCGACCCCGGCTTGCTTCAGGTCGTCGATCACCTCGTAGAGCCGATCCGTCTCTCCCTGGGTCAAGCTGGACGTCGGCTCGTCCATGATGATGATCCGCGCGTCCAGGGAGAGGGCGCGAGCGATCTCGACGAGTTGTTTCTGTCCAGGCGGCAGGTCGCCGACTGTGTGATCCGCGAACTCCGGCGGCAGCCCGACCCGGCCGAGCGGTCCCGCCGAGGCGCGGGCCATCTCTCGGCGGGCGAGCAACCCGAGCGGTCCGCCGAAAGTCCGTTCCCGACCGAGGAACAGGTTCGCAGCGACGGTCAGGTTCTCGGCGAGGTTCAGCTCCTGGTGGATGAGCATCACGCCGGCGTTGATCGCGTCCGCCGGGTCGGCGAACCGCACCTCCCGGCCGGCGAGCCGCATCGTCCCGCCGTCGGGCTGGTAGACGCCGGCCATGACCTTCATCAGGGTGGACTTGCCGGCACCGTTCTCCCCGACCACCGCCAGGCACTCGCCGACGCGCAAATGGGCCGACACCCCGGCGAGGGCGACCACGCCGGGGAACACCTTGTGGATGTCGGTCGCCTCGAACAGCGGCGCGTCGGCCATCGGCTGAGGTCCGTGGGGACGGCTACTTCTTGCCGGTCTTGGCCGCGAAGTCGGCCCGGAACGTGGAGACGGTCATCGACTGGACCGACTCGCCGGCCGGCGCAGTGCCGTCCGCGGTGACCAGCCGATGGGGGACATTCGTGCCCGACCTCTTGCTGTGGTCCCCCTTGGCCTCGGCCGCGAGGATCTCGACCGACTTGTACCCATACCCGTAGGGATCCTGGACGACCGTCCCCGTGATCTCCTTGGCCTCGATGCCGGCCAGGGTCTTCTCGTCCTCATCGAACCCGACGATCTTGACCTTACCGGCTAGCCCCTTCGACTTGGCGGCCTCCAGGATTGCCGGCGGGTTGTAGGCGTACAGCCCGACCAGGCAGACGTTTGGCTGCCCGCCAATCGTCTCGAGAACCTGACGTGTGTTGTTCTGGGCCTGCTCGCGGTTGGAGTTGTCGGTGATCGCCTCGCCTCGGAACAGCGTGTACTTGCCGAGTTGTGCCCCTTTGGCATCTTTCTGACCGGCCAGCTCGTCTACTACCCCCTGGAAACGCTGGCGGGCGTTGTCGCCGCTCATCTGACCGACGAACACCGCAACCGTGCCGCCATCGGGCAGCGACTGCTTGACCAGCCGACCGGCCGACTTGCCGGCCTCGTAGTTGTCCACCCCCACGAAGCAGATCCGCCCGCTCTCGGGGGCGTCGCTGTCCATCGTGATGAGCGTGGTCTCCTTTGCGATCCGCTTCAGGTCCGGGGTCTGGTTCTGGGCGTCGATCACGCTGACCGCGATCCCATCGTACCCCTGTCTGACCAGGGCGTTGATGATATCCATCTGGATGGGGACATCGCCCTTCTCGGGCTTACGGAAGGTGACTTCCACATCGAGGTCTTTGCCGGCCTGAGTGGCGCCGGACTCGCAGATGGTCCAGAACAACTCGGGGTTGTTCGTGACGACGGCGACCCGGGGCTTGCCGCCGGAGGTCTTCCCGCCGCCGCAGGCCGGGAGGGCGGCCAGCCCGCCCGCAACGGCCACGATGCCCAGCAATCTCGCGCACGCCCGCATGACGGAACCCGCTTTCGGAAGGGAAGAGGTAGGACTTCCGTGAGGTTCCTCACAAACTACATGGTTCCTCCGCCAGAGCAAGCGGGCGCTCGTCAGTTGGACCACCGCGGGCGGTCTGGCCGGCCGGTCAATCCAGTAGCCGCTATGTGGTTCCCACGGGCTTCCCGGATGAGCGGAGCGACCCGGTCGAGCGCCTTCGGATCGATCCCGGCGGCCTTGAGAATCTCCTTCGCCTCCTCGTGCGGGTCTGCTGCCGGCTTACGCTTCGGCTTGCCAGTCTGGCGGTCGATCATCGCCTGGGTGCCGAGCTGGTTCTGGTCCGCCGCGACACCGCCAGGGCTGAGCGTGGCGGTGTCCGGGACCGGTGGTAGCGGACTGTCCCCGCGCAGGCGGGCGGCTGCCCGCCGCTCGGCGGACATGGACGCCAGCTCCACCGCCAGGACCGCGGCCAACTCCTCGTCGGACGCACAACGGTTCACCAGCCCCTCGGTAATAAAAACGC
>DATLIF010000088.1:0-26070 GCA_035539575.1 Fimbriiglobus sp.
AGTGCCACCACCCCACGGCGGGTGGACTCGGTCTTGCGGGTCAGCAGCGGCTCCAGCGCCCGGACCTCCTCCGGCGTCGGCCGGCACTTCGCCGCCGCGCTCAGCGCTGCCTCGCGGACGTCTGCGCTGCGGTCGGCGATCAGGTCGAAGAACAGCCGTCGGGTGTCGTCGTCGATCGCCCGCCCCTTTGCCAGTTCCTCGACCAGGTGCGCCTTCCGGTAGGTGTTCATCCACTTCAGGTACGGGACGAGGCGGTTCTTCGGCCTCTTGCCGATGAAGCTGTCGAGGGAATCGGCCACATCCTCGCGGTCGGACAGGTGCTCGGAGACGCCGTAACCGGGCCACTCGACCTTGACCTTCTTCTCCGGGGCGCGGGCGGCCAGGCGCTCCAGCCGCTCGAACATGTCCGGCGCGGCGGCGGCGATGGCGTCGTTGTCCAGGGCATTGACCGCCGAGAACGCGGCCAGCGCGACCTTTGCGTCCGCGTCATCCATCAGCGGCAACAGGTGCGGCAGGGTGGCCGGGGTGCTGAGCGTCTCCAGGAAGTGGATGGCGGCGAGCCGGCGGTCGCCGGCGGACTTGTCGCGGGCGAGCTTGCCGGCCAGCGTCGCGGCTGCGTCGGTGTCCTCGAACGCGGCAACGGCCAGCGCCAGCACCAGCGCCTGCGGGTCGGGGTCGGCCAGCGCCGCCTTACGAGCCCTGGCGTCCTTGAGGAGCTTCGAGACCTGGGTGAGGATCTTCTTCACCTGGCCGGCGGAGATCGACTCCAGACCGAATCCGAACCACACGTCCACCGCGCGGACCACCGAGCTGAACCGCATCAGGTCCCTGTCGAGGATCAAGTCAACCATGCGACGGAACGCCCCGGGGTGGGCCTCGTTCACCGTCTCCAGGATCGCCTGCCGCAGTCCTTCCTGCCGCTGGGCGGCCAGCAGCATCTTCTCCATGAACTCCCAGCCGTCCTCGCGCTCGGCGACGAGCAGCGCACGGGTGACGTGCCGGCCCATCGCCCCGGTCGGGTGCCGGCCGGCGGCCGACTCCTTGAGGATGTCGAAGACCTCCTCGCCCTCCTTGCCACCGGCCTCGATCGCGGCGGCCAGCAGTAGTCCGACGTCGTCCGCCCCGCTGTAGCCCATGTAGGGTGCCCAGGCAGCGATCCACGGCAGGGTGAGGAGGTCGTCCTTGTACGGGTTCAGCTCGTCGTAAACGCCCTGGAACCAGCTCCGCTTGCGATCGTTGTAAAGGGCCGGCGTGTTCGGCGCGCGGAAGGCCCGCCGCTCATAGTCGTCCTGGTACGGCAACCGGGGGAACAGGTCCCATACCGCGGCGAAGGACTTGCCCAGGTGCGGGAAGATTGCCGCGAAGAGCTTGACCCGCTGGGCGGCCGAGAGTTGATCGACGGCGGCGGTCGCGTCGTCGCGAACCTGTTTGGCCTTCTGCCAGTCGCGGATATCCTTGCCGTCGGCGGTCCGGCCGATCAGCCCGAACGCCGGCGCGGACAGGGCCTTCGGCAGCGCCCGGACGCGGTCGAGGCACTTCGCCTGACGCTTCGGATCCTGGCACTTCTCCAGTTGTTCCTGAGCCTTCTCGCGGTTAAGCGGCATGGATCAGCCCCCCGCCAGCATGGTGAGGCGGACGAACGTCACCCGGCTGTCCGGCTTGAGAAACAACTCGCGGTCGAGATCCTTCTGCTCCTCGTCGTCCACGATGACCAGGTACAGCCCGTCCTCGAACGCCTGGAGGGCGACGCCGACCGCCTCGTCCGGGTTGACCGTCTGCGGGGTCGCTTCCTCGTGCAGTCCGGCCGCGACCTTGCCCTTCGCGGCAGCCTCGGCGATCTCCCGGGCTGTCAGTGCCCGAAACAGCTTCCGCTCTTCCTGCCGGCTCTGGAACGCATGGACTTCCGCACGGACGATGCGGTCGATGAGCTTGCGGAGGGTGGTCTGCCCGCCGTCGGGACCGACGTCCGGCGGAAGCGGGACGGACCAGTCGGAGAGTAGCGGCTGCCGGCGTCCGATCGCCCTGGCATCGACGGTCAACATGGCAGGCTCCTGGGTGGGGCAATGACGGGATTATGGGGTCGCCCCCGGCACGTTGCAACGTCCGAAGTGGCCCGTCACGGTACCCACGGGCGGAGGCGGGCGGCGCGATCGGTCGCCCGCGAAATGACCAACGACTCGGCGGGTCACTTCTTCAGCGTTTTGAGGTCGATGATTTCGCCGCCGGATCGCGTCACCATCGCCCGGAACGCCTCGGGGTCGAAGTCCTTCCGGATGAGGTGAACCTGTGCGTCCACGGTCAGGACGTGGAACTCGCCGTCGAAGAGTCCGCCGAGCTTCGGGAGATCCTTCTTCGGGTCGAACGGCAGGTCGTCCGGCTTCGTCCAGATGACTGGTTCGCCAGCCTCCACCACCCAGGCGGTGTGTGCGGCGCCGTCGTGGATCCCGAAAACGGCGATCTTCGTCCGCGGCTCGAACATCGTCCCCGGGCCGGCGAACCCGCGGTAATAGGTCAGCCCCGGCTCCACCTTCCCCCGGACCGGCGCGTACACCTTCGGCATCCGCGCGATCAGCTTCTTGTTGTGCTCGCTGTCCCACGGCTCGTCGTGCTTGAACACACGGTACAGGTTTTCCTCCTCCAGGTAGGCCAGCAGCGGGACACGCCAGCTCAACAGCGGCTTGCCGTCCGGCGAGTAGACGTTGTTCGGGAAGTTGCCGTATGAGCTGTCGTAATTGTGCGCGGCCAGACCGATCCGCCGGAGGTTGTCCCGGGACAGCTTCATCGGCCCGTCGTCCGGCGCGGGCTCGGTGGTTCCCTTGCGTGCCGGGCGGTCCGGTCCCGTGGGCCGCGTGACGGGCGCCGGTTCCTGCTCGACCCGTTCCTCGTCGGATCGGGCGACTTCCACCCTCGGTACGTGCTGTTGTTGGACCTCGGTCCGCGCCATGAACAGCCACATGGCGGCGCCACCACCACAAAGCAGCAGAAGCCCCGCGCCGGCGACCGCCAGGACGACAAGGAGGATCGGGCCGGCACCAGACGGGGCCGGACGACGGGGCTCGTCGCGGTCGTCGTATCGCTTGATTCTCGCCATGGCTGGTCCCTCGTGTGGTGCCGGTACTCTTCAACGCCAACTAAGCGACGCGGGACGAATCGCGGCCGGGTGGTGGCTGTCGCGGGAGTATTGTAGCGGTCATGGACACGCCCCCCGCGTCCGGTAAGCTAGCGTGACCTGACCCCGGAGAGCCTATCTGTGGCCGCACGCGCCCTCCTCTCCCGCCCGCCGGTGCGCGTGACCCTGGCCGTGCTGGTCGTCGTCGCGGCCGGGGCAGGCGTGTGGTATGGGTTCCTTCGGACGAATCCCCCCGCCGAGTTGCCCCACTCAGCATCGGCGGCGACACTGACCCCAGACCCGCCACCGCCGGACCCGCGGCTGGCATACCCGACCCCGTTTCGCAACGTCCGGCCGGACGTGAAGTACGTCGGCGACGCCGCCTGCGCCGACTGTCATCTGGACATTGATCGCACCTACCATGACCACCCGATGGGCCGGTCGGCCGCCATTACCACACGGGCCACGCCGGTCGAGCGGTACGACGCGACCGCACACACCTCGTTTGCCGCCCTCGGGTCTGAGATGCGTGTCGAGCGGGCCGGGGACGTGGTCCGCCACCGGGTGACGGCGAAGGGGCCGGACGGGGTGCCGCTGCCGGACTACCTGCTGTCCGCTGATGTGGCGATCGGGTCCGGCGCGCAGGGTCGGTCGTACCTGTCGGTCGAGGGCGGGTCGGTCTGGCAGACGCCGATCAGTTGGTTCACCCGCGAAAAGCGCTGGGACCTTTCCCCGGGGTTCGCTCCGCACCAGCGGCGTGGCGTCGTGTCCGACTGTCTGTTCTGTCACACCAACCGGGTCGAGCCTGTTCCCGGGTCGGTTAACCGGTATCGGGAGCCAGTCTTCGCGGGCCAGTTGAACGTCGGGTGCGAGCGGTGCCACGGCCCGGGCGAATTGCACGTCGTGGAGCGGTCGGTGGGTCGCATCCCCGACGGGGTGGACACGTCGATCGTCAACCCGCGACACCTCGACGCCGACCTGCGGGCCGGGGTGTGTCGGCAGTGCCACCTCCAGGGACACGAGCGACTGCCGCGGCGCGGGCGGAGCCTGTTCGAGTACCGACCGGGGTTGCCGTGGGAGCAGTTCGCCGCGGTCTTTTTTCCCCACGCCGACTTCGCCGGACCGAACCGGGCGGTCGGCCAGTTCGAACAGATGGAGCAGAGCCGGTGCTTCACGCGCAGCGCGGGCAAGCTCGACTGCACATCCTGCCACGACCCGCATGCCAAGCCGGCCCCCGCCGCGGCCGACGCCTACTACCGCGACCGGTGTCTGACTTGTCACGAGTCGCAAGGCTGCTCGCTCCCGGTGGGCGAACGGCAGGCCAAGGGGGACAGTTGCGTCTCCTGCCACATGCCCCGTGCGGACAGCTCCAACATCGTTCACACGGCCGTCACCGACCACCGGATACCGCGGCGGCCCGGTCCGGCGAGCGCGGGCCGGCCGAGCCCTGGTTCCTTGCCGGTGTTGCCGTACCGTCCCGGCCCGCACGACCCGCCGGCGGCGGAGCGGGAACGGGACTACGGGATCGTGCTGGCCGCGCTGGTCGGCCGACTCGGTCCGGGTCCGGGCCAGGGGCTGGTCGCCCAGGCGGCCCACACCCGGTTGCACCAGTCCCTGACGACGTGGCCTGGGGACGCGGATGCCTGGGGGGCGCTCGCCACGCTCCTCCTGGCCGGAGGTGATGCAGCCGGGGCGCTGGAGGCCGCCCGGACGGCCGCAGCCCTGGCCCCGGGGTCGGAGTCGCGACTGGGAGGCGTCGTGTCGGCAGCCCTGGCCGCGGGGGACCTCGACCTGGCCGCCCGGACCGCCGACGAACTGATCGGGTTAAACCCGAAGTCGAGCGATCACCGGGTGTCGCGGGCGATCGTGGCGCTGCGGCGGGAACGGTGGACGGAGGCCGAAGCCGACTGCCGGGCCGCGCTGGGTATTCACCCGCTCGACCCGGTGGCACGGCTCCACCTGGCCGCATGCCGGAACCGCCTCGGTGACGCGACTGGCGCGCGGCGTGAGGCCGATGCGGCGGTCGGACTGGTGCCGCCGACCCAGAAGGCCGCCTATGAAGACTGGTATCGTCGGCTGTCGCGGTGAGCCGTTCCCGTTATCCCGAACACCGGCCGGAGGTTGAACGTGAGCAACAGCCCGTGGGTCATCGACGTATCCGAGGCCGACTTCCAGTCCCAGGTCGTCGAGCGGTCGCAGACGGTCCCGGTCGTGATCGACTTCTGGGCCCCGTGGTGCGGCCCATGCCGTCGGCTCGGCCCGCTGCTGGAACAACTCGCGGAGGAGTCCGCCGGCGGGTTTGTGCTGGCCAAGGTGAACGTCGATGAGAACCAGGAGCTGGCCGCCGCGTTCAGCGTCAGCGGCATCCCGGCCGTGTTCGCCCTGCGTGGGGGTGAGGTCGTCGATCAGTTCACCGGGCTGATGCCGGAGGACCAACTCCGTCATTTCCTGGCCGGTCTGACCCCATCGCCGGCTGACGCACTGACCGGCGCCGGTGAGGCGGCCGAGACCAGCGACCCGACCGCCGCGGAGGCCCGCTACCGGGAGGCCCGCTCCGCAGACCCCCGCCACGAGGCCGCCCGCGTGGGGCTTGCCCGAGTCCTGCTTCTGCAACCGGGCCGCGAGACGGAAGCGGTCGAACTCCTCCACGGGATCGAGGCAGGAGCGTTCGCCCCGGAGGCGGAGCGGCTGCGGCGGGTGCTCCAACTCCGTGAAGCCCCGCACGCGGACACGGACCTGGAAGCCGCCCGGGCCGCGGTGGCGTCTAGCCCCGACGCGGCGGACGCCCGTCAGCGGCTGGGTGCGGTCCTCGCCGCACGAGGTGAGTATCCGGCTGCCCTGGAAGCGTTGATCGGTGCGGCCGAACGAGACAAGGCGCTCGCGGCAGGGGCCGTGCGCGAATTGATGGTAACTATCTTCCACATCATCGGCGTGCGCAGCGAACTTGCTGACACATACCGCGACCGACTGCGCGGTCTTCTCTACTGACCCGCCCGGCGGCGGTAGAACGCCGCCGTCGGATTCTCCTCCACCAACTCCCACACGTCGCCGCGCTGTCGGTAGTAGCCGTCGAACCCGGAGCCGGTCCGCGTCAGGGCGAACTCGAACCGGCAGTAGTCGCGCTCCCAGGAGTCGATCGCCGCGGCCGGGTCGCCGGCCCCCGCCGCGACGAACCGCACCAGCCAGTCGTCGCCGAACAACTCGCACCGGTCGTCCACGAAGACCCGATACCCCGGTGCGTGATAGATCACGAACCCGCCGTCGATGTACTCGTTGAACAGCCGCCCCCCGACCGCGGACCGTGGCTCGTGCTCCTTCAGCGTCGCGGTCAGCCCGGTCGGCCAGTAGCCGGGGTCGAGCCTCGCCCACCCGGCCCCGACGAGCGGCACCTCGACCCGCGCCGCCTGGACGAGCAGCGCGAGCGCGACGCACAGCGCGGCCAAGAGCGTCGAAAGGACACCCCAGCGTGCCGGCGAGCCGGCCGGGTTATAGAGGTCCGGCCGCCGCGCGGCGAGCTGCGCGGCCCAGCGGGTCGCCGGCCAGAGGTCGGCGATGGCGATACAGGCCACCACCGCGAACAGCGGGGCGTGCCGCACGCGGGTGTACGCCTGGAACAGCCAGAATAGCGGTAGCAGCCAACTCACCCGCCAATCGCGCGGCCGGGTGCCGGCCAGCGCGAACAGGTACAGCGCGGCCAGCCCGAACACCGGCCAGGCGGTCGGGTCTGACAGGCTGGTGCTGGCGTGTTCGCGAATGATCTCCGGCAGCCGCGGGGCGTGCATGATGTCCAGCCACGTCCGCGCGATGTCGGCCCCGTACGGCGTGACGAACGCCGTCAGTCCGCACGCCAGCCCGACCGCCGCCAGTCCGGCGAGGTCGCGAAGCCCGGTAACAGGCGACGGCCGACCAAGGAGCCGGAACAGCACCCATCCGGCCCCGGCCAGACCTATCGTCGTCAGGCCGCCGAGGGCGCCGCCGTGGGTGTTGCTCCAGACGAGGTAGACCGGCACCAGCCACAACAGCCGCCGTAACCCCGCGCGGCCGGCCTCCACGTCCGTCAGTGCCGCCACGGTGACGGCGACCCCGATGATCGTGGCCAGGTGCGGCCGGACGTGGAAGTGCGACGCCCCGGCCGCCAGCGCCAGCCCGATGACCGCGGTCGCCACGATGGGGTGCAACCCCGTGCGGATCAGCCGCACCGCCAGCCACGCGAACAGCGCTGCCAGCACGCCGGTCGAGACGGCCAGCAGGCCGTCCAGCCCGGAGACGCGGTGCACCAGGGCCATGCCGACCTCGCCGAGCCACTGGTGCGGGATCCACTGCTTGCCGGCGAACGTGAACGTGTACGGGTCGGTGTCGAAGAACCCGTCGGTCAGGATCTTTTCGCCGACCACGGTGTGCCAGAACGTCCCGGGGTCGCGGAAGAAGTTCGTTCGGCCGCCAGCCAGCAGCAGCAGCCAGAACCCCAGGAACAGGAGCAGCCCAGGAAGGTAGGAGGTGTGCCGGTTCATGCCGCTGCCACTGCAAGACGAGGGGCAGGCGCGGGCCGCCGGTCAGTCACCGCGTAGAGGACCAGCACGAGCGGGGCAACCCAGGCGAACCAGTACGAGTACACGCCCAGCACGTTCAGCCCGAGCATGGCGAGGTTCGTCACAACGTACACCGTAGCGGCTAGCCGGGCCGTCGGGGTCCAGCCCTCCGCGGCCAGCCCGACGGCGCGGTGGACCAGCGGCACCAGCAGCAACACGAGGTCGAAGTGCCACGCCCCGTAAGGGGCCGTGACGAACGACACCACCAGGAGCCACGGGAGTTGCTCGCCCCAGTCCCAGTCGCGGCCGTGCGCACGCCACCGAGCCGCGAGCCACCCGACGCCGACCAGCACCGGAACGAACTGGAGCCAGAAGCGCCCCTCGCCGAACGCGAGCCGCAGCAGGGTGCCGAGGGTGAGCGACACCCACTGGGCCGGCGGGTGGTCGCGCATCGCAGCGAGGTAGTGCGAGTACACGCCCGGCTCGAACGCCAGCGGCAGGGCGGCCACGGCGAGCCCCGCGACCAGCCCGCCGGCCAGCATCCGCCACCGGCGATTGCAGACCGCATCGGCAAGGATCGCCAGCCAGAGCAGGACCACGAGGTGCGGCTTGATGGCGAGCAGGACCGTCGCAGCCCCGGCCAGGAACGGCCGGTCCGTACGGACGGCCCATGCGAACAGGGCCGCCCCGAACACCAACAGCGGGCCGATCTGGCCAGCCTGGAGGACCAGGTACGTCGGAAGGAAGCTAAACGTCACCGCCCACGGCACCCAACGCAGGCTGGCCCGATCGACATACGCCCACCCGTGCAGAGCGGCGGAGGCCCCGAACGCGGCAAGCCCCAGGAACAGCCAGGCGAGCTGCGCGACCCGCGGCGGCAGCGCCCCGACCGGCATCACGACCGGCAAGGTCCACGGCGGGTTCCACATCATCACCGCCTCGTCCGTGTCCCGCCCAGCCGCCTGTTCGAGCGGCAACAGCAGTTCCGGTGAGTACGGATTCTCGCCGTGGAGGCAGAGCCGGCCGGCCGCCCAGTACTCAACGAAGTCGTCCGGCGGCCAGACGGTCGGGTCGTGCAACAACTGGCGGACCTGCCCCGCCAGCAGTACCCCGGCGATCAATAGCCCGACGAGCGCCAACAGGGAACGGAGCTTCATGCCGAAGCGTAGAACACGAACCGACAGGCGGACGTGCTAAGTGTTGGAAGCAGGCGGCTCCCCGTCGCGGGGGAGGAACTGGTCCGGCGTCACCGCCGCCCGGCGGCGGCGATATGACTCCTGTGCCCGCTGGAACTCCTGGGCCTTCGCCGGTCCGGCGATGAGCAGGAACACCCCGAAACCGGCAAACCCCAGTCCGACGAGGGGAAAGATGGACGGCGCCCCGATGTTCCCAGCCGTGACCGCGAAGAAGAGACCGAACCCGATCAGGACCACCCCGCCGAAGATCGCCCCTGCGGTGGTCGGCTCGTGCTTGTTGCCCTGCTTGTCGGTCGTCAGAAGTCCCTGCCGTTCCTGTTCCCACTCCCGGTCGATACGCTCCAACTCGGCGTGGTGGCGTAGCTCTGCAAGTTGCCGTGCCATTGCGTCGGTCTTCTGGTCGATCTCTTCCAGAAGTTCGGTGTAGGCCGACGACGCGGTCCGCTTCACCGCCAGCCGGGAGCCGCAGTGGCCGCAGGTGACGTAGTTGGTCCCCGCCGCGACTTCGAGCGGTGCGCCACAGTTATTGCAGGAAACGGACTCGACCCGCATGGCTACCCTCCGCGGTCCTCTGGGGTATTTCGCCCAGCGGGCCGGTTCATTGCGGCGGGCTGACCTTCTCGTAGAGGGCGCGGTGGATCGGCCGGCCCTCCTTGCGGAACTTCCGCTCGAAGTTGGTCAAGTAGTCCATGTCATGCCGCGGGTTCTCGGCGTCCGGCGCCGGCAGTCGGCGGAACGCCGGCATCCCCACGAGCATCGCCGTGACCATCGCGAAGTAGTCGGCCACGTCGGAGACGAAGTGCAGCCGGCCGCCCGGCGCGAGGGCCTTCAGGATGCTCTCCGCGAAGTCCGGGGTGAACAGCAGTCGCTTCTTGTGCCGCGTCTTCCACCACGGGTCGGGGAAGTAGACGTGAACGTCCTCCACACTGCCAGCCGGGACGAAATCGCGCAAAACGACCTTCGCGTCCGCGCAGCAGGTCTTCACGTTCGGTAGTCCGCGGACGGCGACCCGCTCCGCGGCGTAGAGCTGGTACTTGCGGACCACCTCGACGCCGAAGAAGTTCCGGTCCGGCCGGGCGAGTCCCGCGTTGAGCAGGAACAGTCCCTTGCCGAACCCGACCTCGACCTCGACGGGGTGGTCGTTGTCGAAGAGCTGTCGCCAGTCGATCGACCGGCCCGTGATGGTCGCAGCGTCGGCGGGCGGTCGGTTCGGCCGGGCCTCCGGCAATTCGACCACGTACGGGGCCAGTTCCTCGCGGGTCAGCCGCCGCGTCTTCCTCACGGTCAGGACTCCTCCAGCCGGCCGAGCACCACCCCGATCACGTCGGTGTGGAACGCCAGTTCGTCGCCGACGAACCCCTGAATGTTGAAGTTGGTCATCCGCGGCCGGACGCGGTTCCCCTTGCCGACGAGGACCAGCCGTTCCTCCGGCCGGACCGCCCGGCGGAACCGGGTGTTCTCGATCCCGCCCAACCCAAAGACGACCCCGCTGACCACGCCAGTGGCGAGGGTGTAGTACGCGGAGAGTTGCGCCGCCGCCTCGCACAGCAGCACGCCGGGCATGATCGGATTACCCGGGAAATGCCCGCGGACCCAGAACTCATCCGGGCGGACGTCCTTGTAGCCGACGATCAGGTGCCGGGCCGGATCGATGTGAACGATCGCGGTCAGCATCTCCACCTCGTGCCGGTGAGGCAGGTACTTCCGGATCGCGTCGGCGTCAGCGACCGCCCGACCGAGGTCGAGGGCCGAGAGGTCCAGGTGCGGGTCGGGAAGGGGCATAGGTAGGCGGGCCTCAGCCGACCACGTCGGCGATCTGGGGGAGTTCCGTCAACATCACGTCCGGGCGGTACTGCGGATCCCTCAAGTGTTCTGGCTCGGCCTCCAGCGACGCCTTGTCGCCGGCGAACAACGCCGTCCGCATCCCGAACCTCTTCGCCGGGGCGATGTCGCGGACGAGGTCCGAGCCGACGTGTAGCACGTCGGCCGGCCGTAGCCCCCGCGCGGAGAGGGCGTCCACCGCGGCCCGGAAGATCGTGTCCGACGGCTTGCGGGCCCTCCGCTCGGCCGACAGGATTCGCAGGTCCATCGGCATGTGGGCGGCCAACTCGAAGTCCGGGTCCTGCTGTCGGAGTGCCCGGTAGAGCTGCGCCGGGGTGAAGCACTGCCCGTCGGCCAGCAACCCCTGGACCCGGCCGGACTCGGAGACAGCCCGAATCGCCTCGGCGGCGCCGGGGTACGCCCCGCACCCCTGGATGCTGGCGTGGAAGAAGTACGCCACCTTCTTGACGAACTCGTTGAGCGCCCCGTACACGCTGGCGTCAATGGCGTAGTCCTTCTGGAACAGCTTCTTGACGATGTCCTCCCACACCCGCTCGCTCTGCACCTCCGGGTACTTCTCGCCGCCGCTGCCGGTCATCCGCAGGGCGGTCAGAGCCTTCTTGTACATTTCCTTGAGGTACGCCGCGGGTGCGCCGGGCTTGCGGCTCATGGACTGCCACATCTTGAACTCCTGGATCGTCTTGTCCAGGGCGGCGTCCATGACGAAGTCGGTCGGGTGCTCGAACCAGAGTTCCCCGCCGGGCACGGTCACGAGGGTGCCGTACGCGGTCCACATCACGGCGCGGACCGGCAGGCGTTTGAGGTGGGGGCGGGCCTTCGGGGCCTTCACCTGGGGCGCGGCCGGCCACGGCAGACCGCGGCCGTCGAGGTACGTGGTGGCGTACTGCTCAAGGGTCAGCGGCATGACGAGGCCGGGGGTCGGGACGGTTCGAGTAGCTAAGGTAGCAACCCTGGGGGGCCGATTCAATGTGCCTTGCGTCACCCCCCTTCCCCATGTTAACAGAGTGCCAGATACGGACTCTCACCTCGCCCGGCCGGAGTGCGCCATGCGGACCGTCATCCTCGCCGGCGGGTTCGGCACCCGGCTGGCCGAAGAGACCGAGGCCCGGCCCAAGCCGATGGTCGAGATCGGCGGCCGGCCGATCGTCTGGCACATCCTCAAGCACTACGCCGCCTACGGGCACCGGGAGTTCGTGCTGGCCCTGGGGTACAAGAGCGAGGTCGTCAAGCGTTTCTTCGTCGAGTACTCCGGGCTGATGGGGAGCATGTCCGTCGAGGTCGCCCGCGGCACCGTCACCCGTCACGACGAGTCGGACGACGACTGGATTGTCCACCTCATCGACACCGGGCTGGCCACCAACACCGGCGGCCGGGTCCGACGACTGGAGGGGTGGCTGCGCGACGGCACGTTCCTGTTGACTTACGGCGACGGCCTCTCGGACGTGGACCTGCATGCACTCTTGCGGTTTCACCGGCGGACGGGGAAGCTCGCCACCGTCACCGCTGTGCGGCCGCCGGCGCGGTTCGGCGGGCTGGCGTTCGATGGGGACCTGGTGGCCGAGTTCACCGAGAAGTCGCAGGCCGGCGAGGGGTGGATCAACGGCGGGTTCTTCGCGTTCGAGCCGGGGGTGCTGGACTACCTGGAGGACGACGAAACCAGCCTGGAGTCGGACGCCCTGCGGCGGCTGGCGGCCGACGGCCAACTGGCGGCGTACCGGCACGAGGGGTTCTGGCAGTGCATGGACACGCTCCGCGACCGGCGGCTGCTGGAAGCGATGTGGCAGGAGGGGCGGGCGCCCTGGAAGGTGGCGGCATGAGCGGCTTCTGGCGTGACCGGCCGACGCTGGTGACGGGCGCGACGGGTCTCGTCGGCGGGTGGGTCGTCCGCCGGCTCCTCCGCCAGCAGGCGGACGTGGTCTGCCTGGTCCGCGACTGGGTGCCGGATAGCGACGCGATCCGCACGGGTCTGATGGCGCAGGTCAAGACCGTTCGCGGCGACGTGCGCGATCAGTCGCTCCTGGAGCGAGTCCTCGGCGAGTACGAGATCGACACGGTCATCCACCTCGCCGCGCAGACGCTGGTCCCGGTGGCGAACCGCAACCCGGTCGCCACGTTCGAGGCGAACGTCGCCGGCACCTGGGCGCTGCTTGAAGCCTGTCGGCGCAGCCCGAAGGTGGGGCAGATCGTCCTCGCCTCCTCCGACAAGGCTTATGGCGACGCGGAGCGTCTGCCCTACGACGAGACGACGCCGCTGTGCGGGCGGCACCCGTACGACGTGAGCAAGTCGTGTGCGGACCTGATCGCCCAGAGCTACGCCACCACCTACGACACGCCGGTGGCCATCACCCGGTGCGGCAACTTCTATGGCCCCGGCGACCTGAACTGGAACCGGATCGTGCCCGGGACGCTCCGGTCCGTGGCCCGCGGCGAGCGGCCGGTGATCCGCTCCGACGGTCAGAGCATTCGCGCCTACTTCTACGTCGAGGACGGCGCGGCCGCGTACCTGTTGCTGGCCGAGAAACTCGCCGCGGACCCGGCCCTGCGCGGCGAGGCGTTCAACTTCTCGAACGAAACGCAAGTCACGGTACTGGACCTGGTGCGGAGGCTGCTCGACCTGTCCGGCTCGCGGCTGGAACCGGACGTCCGCAGAGAGGCCAGCCACGAGATCCGGCACCAGTCGCTTTCGGCCGAGAAGGCGCGGCGAGAACTTGGCTGGCGGCCGCTGTTCACGCTCGACGAGGGGCTGCGCAAGACGGTGCCGTGGTACACCGAGTTCCTGGCGCGGAGGGCGGCATGACCCGTCCGCAACCCGATTGCCGTTCGTGCGGAGCGACGCCCTTGCAGGTCGTCCTTTCGCTCGGGCGGACGCCGCTGGCCAACGCCCTCCGCGACGAGTCCGAACTGGGCCGACCCGAGCCGACGTACCCGCTCGACCTGGGATTCTGCCGGCGCTGCTCGCTGCTGCAACTGCTCGAATCCGTGCCGCCGGAGGACCTGTTCCGCGAGTACTGCTACTTCTCGTCGTACTCCGACACGATGCTCGCCCATGCGGCGGACCTGGCATCGCGAATGCTCCGGGACCACAGGCTCGGCCCGGACAGCCTGGTGATCGAGGCCGCGAGCAATGACGGCTACCTGCTGCGGAACTACAAGTCGGCCGGAGTGCGGGTGCTGGGAGTCGAGCCGGCCCGGAACGTGGCCCGCCTCGCCCGGGAGGAACACGGCATCCCGACGCGAGAGGAGTTCTTTACCGCCGACTTCGCCCGCCGACTCGCGGCCGAGGGGCAGCGGGCCGACGTGTTCCACGCCCACAACGTGCTGGCGCACGTCCCCGACCTGAACGGGTTCGTCGAGGGCATCCGGGATGTGCTGAAGCCGGACGGTGTGGCGGTGGTGGAGGTGCCCTATGTCAAGGACATGCTCGACGGGTGCGAGTTCGACACCATCTACCACGAGCACCTGTGCTACTTCTCGTTGACCGCGCTGGACGGATGCTTCCGCCGGCACGGGCTGACGATCACCGACGTCGAGCGGGTGCCGATCCACGGCGGGTCGCTGCGGTTGTTCGCATCGCCCGGCGGCGACCCTGGCCCGCGGGTGGGCTCGCTACTGGCCGAGGAAGACGGCTGGGGCGTCCGCACCGAATCGCCGTACCGGGCGTTCGCGGACCGGGTGGAGGAGATCAAGGCCAAGTTATGTGACCTTCTGAGCCGACTGAAGTCGGACGGCAAGCGGATCGCCGCCTACGGCGCGTCGGCCAAGGGGAGCACGCTGCTGAACTACTGCGGCATCGGCCGGGAAACGCTGGACTTCGTCGCGGACCGCAGCCCGGTCAAACAGGGGCGGTACACCCCCGGCACCGGACTGCGGGTCTGCCCGCCGCAGACGATGCTCGACGCGATGCCCGACTACACGCTGCTGTTGACCTGGAACTTCGCCGACGAGATCCTGCGGCAGCAGGCGGAGTACCGCCGCCGCGGCGGGCGGTTCGTCGTCCCGGTCCCGACCCCGCGGGTCGCCTGATGCGGTTCCTCCCGACGAATCTGGCCGGCGCCTACGTCATCGAACCAGAGCCCCGCACGGACGAGCGCGGCCTGTTCGCCCGGACGTACTGCCGTGACGAGTTCGCCACGCACGGGCTGAACACCACCTGGGTGCAATGCAACGTGTCGTTCAATCGCCTCCGCTGCACCCTCCGCGGGATGCACTGGCAGGCCGAGCCGCACGCCGAGGTGAAGTTGGTCCGCTGCACGCGCGGCGCCGCGTTCGACGTGATCGCAGACCTGCGACCCGATTCGCCGACCTGCCGGCAGTGGGTCGGGGTCGAGCTGACCGCGGAGAACCGGCGGACCGTGTACATTCCCGCCGGGTTCGCCCACGGGTTCCAGACGCTGGCCGACGACACCGAGCTGTTCTACCAGATGTCCGAGTTCTACCACCCCGACCTCGCTCGCGGCGCGCGGTGGGACGACCCGGCGCTGGGCATCGAATGGCCGCCGGCGGCGCACCGAGTCATCGCCGCGCGAGACCTGTCGTTCCCGGACCTGCCGACATGACCCCGCGGGTTCTGATCACCGGCGGCACTGGGTTCATCGGCCTGCCGTGTACCCGACGCGCGATCGATGCCGGCGCTGAGGTCCACGTCCTCGCGCGGCATCGGCCGGACACGCTGCCCGAGTCGGCCGCGTTTCACGAGGCGGATTTCACGAAGCCGACGACGTTCGTCGAGGCCTGCCACGCGGTGCGGCCCACCCACCTGTTGCACCTGGCGTGGGTCACGGCGCCGGGGGCGTACTGGTCCGCACCGGAGAATCGCGACTGGCAGCGGGAGTCGTTCCACCTGGTCCTGGCATTCCGGCAGTGCGGCGGTCGGCGGGCCGCCGTCGCCGGAACGTGTGCCGAGTACGACTGGTCGGCCGGCGGGGTGTGTCGCGAGTCGCGCACGCCGACCCGCCCCGCAACGCTCTACGGCACCTGCAAGTCGGAGTTGCGACATGAACTGGTGGCGCTCTCCGAACGGTTCGAGCTGAGCCTGGCGTGGCCGCGGCTGTTCTTCCTGTACGGTCCTCGTGAACACCCGGCCCGGCTCGTCCCGTCGGTGACGAACGCCCTGCTCGCTGGGCGGCCCGCGGAAACGACCGCCGGAACCCAGGAGCGGGACTTCCTCCACGTCGAGGACGCCGCCGACGCCCTTGTCCGATTGCTCTTGAGCGACGTGTCCGGTCCGGTCAACATCGGGTCCGGCGAACCGGTCGCGGTACGAACTGTGGTCGAGGCGGTGGCGGATATCATCGGCCGCCCAGACCTGCTCCGCCTCGGGGCGAAGCCGACGCCGCCGAACGAGCCGCCGCAACTGTACGCGGACGTGGGTCGCCTCCGCAACGAGGTCGAATGGACGCCACGGATCGGACTTCGTCAGGGACTGGCCGACACGGTCGCGTGGTGGAGGGATAGCGATGCCGCCTGACACCTCCGCCCCTTGCCCGATCTGCACGACCGCACGACCGGCCCAGTTCCTGAATCGCCGGGGCGTCCCGGTCCACCAGAACCTCCTCTATGACACCCCGGGCGCCGCCCGGAAGGCGACCCGCGGCGACCTGGACATGCGGTTGTGTGGCCGGTGCGGGTTCGTGTTCAACGCCGCGTTCGACCCCGACCTGCTGGAGTACGGCCCCGCCTACGAGAACACCCAGAACCACTCGCCGGCATTCGATACATACACAGACGAACTGGTCGAGCATCTGGTCCGCACCGGGGTCCGGTCCGGCCGCGTGGTCGAGGTTGGCTGCGGCAAGGGGGCGTTCCTGACCAAACTACTCGGCCACCCGGAGAACCGGTGCATCGGGGTCGGGTTCGACCCGTCGTACCTCGGCCCGGACGCGGCTCTCGGCGGCCGGCTACGATTCGAGCGGGCGTTCTACGGCCCCGACTCGGCAGTCCCCGCGGACGTCGTGATCTGCCGCCACGTGATCGAACATGTGCCGGACCCGTTGTCCCTGCTGCGGACCGTCCGGGCCGCGGCGGGCAACGGGGCGCGGGTCTTCTTCGAGACTCCGTGCGTCGAGTGGATCTTTCGGAACCGGGTGCCGTGGGACCTGTTCTACGAACACTGCTCACTCTTCACCGCACACAGCCTGGGACGGGCACTGACCGACTCCGGCTTCCGGGTGACGAGTGTGCGGCACGTCTTCGGCGGGCAGTACCTGTGGGCCGAGGCGATCGCCGGTCCGGGCGAATGGCCAGCCGGCGGCGAGGAGACCGCCCGACTGGCCGACGGCTTCGCCGCCGTGGAGTTGGATCGCCAGAGACGGTGGGTGCAACTCCTCGACCGTCTCACCGCGAACGGTCCGGCCGTGGTGTGGGGAGCCGGGGCGAAAGGCGTGACCTTCTGCAACCTCGCGGACCCGGACGCCCGGCGGGTGTCCGCCGTCATCGACGTGAACCCGGCCAAGCAGGGCCGCCACCTGCCCGGAACCGGACACCCGATCCTGGCGCCGGCCGCGGCCGTGGACGCTGCCGCGGCGATCGTGCTCAACCCGAACTACACGGCGGAAGTGACCGACGCCCTGGGGCGACTCGGATCGCGAGCCGCCGTCATTGACCTGATGCGCTGGGAGGAGGACCATGCGGCTGACGATCGACACGGACGCCCGGATCGTGACGGTGGAGTCCGCGGCGGGCCGCCGCGAGGTCCCGCTCGACTCGCCGGAGGCGTTCCGTCTCATCAGTGAGCAGTGGGTCGCCGTCGGCTGGACGCAGAAATACGCCTACGGCTTCACCTGGCTCGGCCGGCCGATCATCCAGTTGCCGGAGGACATGATCCGGTTCCAGGAGGTCGTCTTCCAGGTCCGACCGGACGTGATCGTCGAGACCGGGGTGGCACACGGCGGGTCGCTGGTCTATTCCGCTTCCCTTTGCAAGGCGCTCGACTGTGGCCGGGTGATCGGCGTGGACGTCGAGATTCGACCGCACAACCGGAAAGCCATCGAGGCCCACCCGCTTGCCGGATACATCACGCTGGTCGAGGGCAGTTCCATCGCCCCGGAGGTGGTCGAGCAGGTGCGGAGCCTGATCCGGCCCAGGGAGCGGGTGTTGGTCGTGCTCGACTCGAACCACACGAAGGCCCACGTCCTGGCCGAGTTAGCAGCGTACGGGCCGATGGTCAGCGTCGGCTCGTACATCGTGGCGACGGACGGCATCATGGCGGCGCTGGCCGGGCGGCCGGGAACGAAGCCGGAGTGGACGTGGGACAACCCGTCCGAGGCGGCCCGTGAGTTCGCCGCCCGCGACCCGCGGTTCCGGCTGGAGGAGCCGATGTTTCCGTTCAACGAGGGGTCCATCACCGAGCGGGTCACACACTGGCCGTCGGCGTATCTGAGGCGAGTGGCGTGAGGAGTGGGCATGTCGCGTCCCCGGTTCAGCATCGTCATCCCGACCCGCGAGCGGGCGGACACCCTGCGGTGGTCGCTGCAGACCGCGATCGACCAGGACTTCGACTCCTTTGAGATCGTGGTCTGCGACAACCACTCGTCGCAGGAAACGCGAGACGTGGTCGAGGCGGCCGCGTCGCCCCGGCTGCGGTACGTGCGGGCACCGCGGCCGCTGGCGATGAGCGCCAACTGGGAGTTGGCCGTCGGGGAGGCCAACGGCGAGTACGTCACCGTGCTGGGAGACGACGACGGGCTGCTGCCATTCGCACTGGCGGAGGCCGATCACCTGATCCGCCGTCACGGCGCGAATGCCCTGCGGTGCCAGCGCGGGCTGTACACCTGGCCGACGCTACCCGACCCGGCCGACGCCAACTTCCTTCACCTGCCGCTGACCCGGTATGTCAAGGAGTGTGACGCCCGCGAGTGGATCGGCAAGCTGGCCCGTTTCGAGGTCGGCGCGGACATGTTGCCGATGGTCTACAACTCCTTCATCCACCGCAACATCATCGCACGCCACCGCGAGCTAGCCGGCAAGGTGTTCGCCAGTGCGTACCCGGACATCTACTCCGGGATCGGGCTAGGGTACGTCGCCGGCCGGTTCCTGTCCGTCGGGCTGCCGCTGAACGTCGCCGGGCTTTCCGGCCGAAGCAACGGCATGGCCACCCTACTGAGGGACGCGCGGAACCCGATCGCCAGCGAGTTCTTTCAACTCAGCCGGTCCGACGGGTATCCCCCACACCCGACGGTCCCGGACCTGCCGGTCTGGCCCGTCCCGACGCTGGATTCGTTCCAGTACGCCCGGGACCACCTCTTCCCGCACGACGCCGGCCTGTGTGCCGACCGGCAGCTCGTGACGAAAGTCGTACTCGAAGCGATCCCGCTGACCGGCGCCGACGAGCGGTCTCAAGCACGGCGCGTGATCCGCGACTCACTGGCGGATCGCCCGGACCTGCTGCCGTGGTTCGACGGCCTGGCCGACCCGCCGCCGTTCGTGCCGCGATTGCTGGGGGCACTCAAACCCGGCTTCCACTGCGACCACCTGAACCTGCGAACCGCCCCGTTCGGGATCGCGAACGTCCGGGACGCCGTCCGGTTCGCGGCGAACCTGCTCGGGCTGACCCCGGGTTCCATTGACTACGACATGCCGCCGAGGGGGGAGCCGCTGGACGCGGCGAACCGGCGGGCGCTGGCGGGCGAGGCCCGCGCGGCCCGGGCCGAGGCGGAGTTGGCCGGCGCACTCCGGGACGGCGCGCTGCGTCACGTCCCCCGGCGAGTGGCGCGAAAGGTGGCCGGGATGATCGGGTCACTCGGCCGCAGGGCCGCCGGGTTGTGGTGAGAGGTCGGAAAGAAGTGCTGAGTGTCGGGGACCGGTCGCCGTCAGTGCGAACCGCCGGGCGGTCGGCCCGGTCGGGGTGATCTCGACCCGCAGGTGATCGACCGGCAGCACGTCAGCCACCTTGTCCGCCCACTCGACGACGCACACGCCGTCGCCGGCCAGGTACTCCTCCACCCCCAACTCGGCGAACTCCCGCGGGCCGGAGAGACGGTAGGTGTCGAAGTGGTACACCGGCACCGGCCCGGTGTACTCCTGGATCAGCACAAACGTCGGGCTGTTCACCGCGGCCGGGTTGGCGACGCGCAGCCCCTCGGCAATGGCGCGGGTGAGGTGCGTCTTGCCGGCACCGAGCGGACCGACCAATGCCACCACCGCGCCGGGGAATAGCTGCGAACCGAGCCGGCGGCCGAACGCGTCGGTGCCGGCCAGGTCGGTAACGTCGATGGTGAGGGAAGCCGGCATGGGAGTTCGGCGAATGGCCGGCGTAAGCCGGCTGGTAGGTCGCGACCCACCAGCCGGCTTACGCCGGCCATTCGCCTGACTACGTCTTCGCCTTGTTCTGCCGAGCAGTCTTGTGCCGCAGGTAGGCGTGCATGAACTCGTCCAGGTCGCCGTCGAGTACCTGCATCACCGCCGGGGTCTTCACGTCGATCCCGTCACGCTCGTCGCGGACCAGGGTGTACGGCTGCATGACGTAACTGCGGATCTGGCTGCCGAAGGCAATCTCGCCCTTGGCGTCGTACCGCTGGGCAATGTCACCCAACCTTTTCTGCTCCTCGATTGCGTACAGTCGGGACTTCAACAGGGCCAGGGCGTTGCTGTAGTTCTTCGGCTGGCTGCGCTCGGTCCGGCTCTCGGCCCGGACCCCGGACTTGTGGATCAGCCGCACGCCCGACTGCGTCTTGTTCTGGTGCTGCCCGCCGGGGCCGCCGGCCGAGAAGGTCTGCATGATCAGTTCCTTCTCGTTCACCTCGATCTCGATCGTATCGTCCAACTCCGGCACCACGTCCACCGCGGCGAACGACGTCTGCCGGGTGTCCCCGGACCCGAACGGGCTCATCCGCACCAGCCGGTGAACGCCGATCTCGCTCTGCATGTACCCGTAAGCGTATTCGCCGATGATCTTGAACGTGACGCTCTGGAGGCCCGCTTCCAGGTTCGGCTCCTCGTCCACGTCGGCGATCTGGAACCCGTGCCGCTGGGCCCACCGGGTGTACATCCGGTAGAGCATCTCCGCGAAGTCGCAGGCGTCGGTCCCGCCGGCCCCCGGCTTGATCGACACCACCGCACTGGCGGAGTCCTGCTTGCCGCTCATCATGGCCATCAGCTCGAACTCGTCGAGCTTCTTCTCGGCGGCGGCCAGGGCCGGCTCGATCTCCGCCTCGAAGGTCTCGTCCTCCTCGGCCAACTCGGCCATGGCGGTGATGTCCGTCTGCGCGCGGCTCAACTCCTCGTAGGGCTTGAGGAACGCGTTAAGAACCTTCACCTTCTGGATCAACCCGCGGGCGACCTCCTGGTTGTCCCAGAACCCAGGCTCGGCCTGCTTCGCGTCGAGCTTGTCCCGGTCGGCGAGCTTGCCGGCCACGTCAAAGAGAGTCCCGCAGATGGGCCAGCCGGGCGGTCAGGTCGTCGGTACGACGGCGGAGGTCGGGGTTCATCGTCGGGTGGCCTCGGGTGGGGTCGGGACGGCGTCGGTGCCGCCCCCGTCTTTGGACCGTAGCATAGCAGAGCCGGTCCGTACTTACCCTTATCGGAACCTGGTGGAAGGGGTCAACCGCACATGGCGAAGTTGGCGGGAAAGGTGGCGGTCGTCACCGGTGGCGGGTCCGGGGTCGGCAAGGCAGTCGCCCGGCTGTTCCTCGATAACGGCGCCCGGGTCGTTATCGCCGGCCGGAACGCCGATAAGCTCCGGCGGGCGGCGGACGAGTTGAATGCCGGGGACAACCTCCAATACACGGCAGCCGACGTGTCCGACCCGCGGCAGTGCGAGACCCTGATGCGGACCGCGGCCGAGGCGTTCGGCGGGATCGATGTGCTGGTCAACAACGCCGGCACGAACCTCAAAGACCGGACCCTGCGCGAGCTGACGCCGGAGACATGGGACCGGATGATCCGGGCCAATCTGGACGGGGCGTTCTACTGCATCCGGGCGGTGCTGCCGGCCATGCTGGCGCGCAAGGACGGGGTGATTGTCAACGTGGTGTCGGTGGCCGGCAAGCGGGCCAACCCGCTCGGCGGCGCGGCCTACGTCGCGGCCAAGTTCGGCATGGGTGCCCTGGGGTTGGTGCTGTCCAACGAAGAGAAGGACTCGGGCGTCCGGGTGAGCAACGTCTACCCCGGCGAGATTGACACCCCGATCCTGGAACATCGGCCCAGTCCGATCAGCGACGCCCAGCGGGCGGCGATTCTCAAGCCGGAGGACGTGGCCGAGGCGGTGCTGTTCGTGGCGGGCTTGCCGCCGCACGTCTCGGTGCCGGAGTTGGTCATCAAGCCGACGGTGCAGATGTACTGGTGAACGGCCGGCGTCAGCCGGCTGGTGGAACATCCATCCCCCGACGGGTGAGCCACCAGCCGGCTGACGCCGGCCGTTCGCCAGGCGGTTACGCGGCTTCGACCACCTCGATCATGATGACCGAGACGTTGTCGCGCGATCCGGCGTCGAGCGCCAGTTGGCCCAACCCCTCGGCGCAAGCCTGCATGTCGCCCTGCTTGCTGACAAACTCCAGCAGTTGCTCGTCCTGCACCACGCCACTGAGCCCGTCGGTGCAGAGCAGGAACCGGTCGCCGGACTGGACCTGGATCACGTTGACGTCCGGCCCCTCCCCGACCTCCTTGCTGCCGAGGTACTTCCACAGAACGTTCTTGAACCGGTGTTCCTTCGCCTCGGCCGCGGAGATGGTTTTGGCCTCGACGAGCGCCTGGGCGAGCGAGTGGTCGGTAGTCAGTTGCTGGACGGCCCCGTCGCGGATCAGGTAGCAGCGGCTGTCGCCGACTCCGGCGACGTACATCTCGGTCCCCTTGCGCCAGACCGCCATGACGACGGTCGTGCCCATGTTCTTCATGTCCTTGTCCAGCGCGCCCATGGCCATGATCTCTTCGTTGGCCTGGACGATGGACTTGCGCAGCACCGCCTTGACGCCGTCGGGGTTAAGGTGTGCGGCAAGGTTCTTGCGCAACTCCCGGGGGATAATCTCGATGGAGCGCTTGCTGGCGATCTCGCCGGCCGCCTGCCCGCCCATGCCGTCCGCCACGATGGACACGATCAGGTCAGGGAACTGCTTGACCTCGATCGAGTCCTCGTTGTTTTCCCGGTAGTTGCCGAGCAGGCTGCACTTGCCGATGTTCAGCGCGAGCGGCATGGGCCCCTCTCTATGTCTTCCCAACGTCACGGCGGACAAACGCCCGGTGATAACGGGCGCTTCCGAACCGAAACACCGGGTCGCGGCGGGGATCCGCCGCGGCACCGTTCGCGGCCGGCACCGGCGACGTAATTAGCGTCAGCTTACAACGATAGCACGCCCGCCGCAACTGGCACGGTCGGTTCCGTCGATTCCCCCATCCGGTCCCACCCGCACAACCCGACCCCACCGGGACAACCTGCCGTGTGAAGGAGAGTTCCCCTTTTCCGATCGGGAGACGTCTGACTACACTGCCACCCGACACGGTAGAGAATCGTCGTACCGGAGGCGGAATGCGGCCCGACGGGTCCGAACGGGTGGTCCTGGTCCACGACTGGCTGACCGGCATGCGGGGCGGCGAGAAGTGCCTCGAACCGGCCTGCCAGCGGTGGCCGGACGCGCCGCTGTTCACCCTCCTCCACCGCCGCGGGAGCGTCTCGGAGTCGATCGAGCGACTGAGCCCGCGGGCCAGCCTGCTCAACCGGCTCCCCGGAGTCGGCCGGTACTACCGCTACCTGCTGCCAGCGATGCCGCTGGCAGCCCGGTGGCCGGTCCCCGACTGCGACGCGGTGCTGAGCTTCAGCCACTGCGTTGCCAAGGCCGCCGCCCCGCCGCCGGGGGTGCCGCACGTCTGCTACTGCTTCACCCCGATGCGCTACGCCTGGCACATGCGAGAGTCGTACTTCCGCCGCGGGCGGCTCGGGCGGGCCAGGGCGGCGGCGGCCGACGTGCTGCTCGCCCGGCTACGAGCCTGGGACCGACGGACCGCGGACCGGGTGACGCACTTCATCGCGATCAGCGAGACCATCCGCAAGCGCATCCGCGAGTGCTACGACCGCGACAGCGTGGTGATCTACCCGCCCGTAGACACGGATTTCTACGCTCCGGCCGCGGTCCCGCGGGAGGACTACTACCTGGTCGTCTCGGCGCTGGCCCCGTACAAGCGGTTCGACCTGGCGGTCGAGGCGTGCAACCGGCTCGGGCGGAAACTTGTGGTGATTGGTAAAGGGCAGGAGGAGGCGAAGCTTCGGACGCTGGCCGGCGCGACGGTGACATTCCTCGGCTGGCAGCCGGACGAGGTGATCCGCGACCATTATCGGCGCTGCCGGGCAGTGCTGTTCCCCGCGGAGGAGGACTTCGGCATCGTCCCGGTCGAGGCGCAGGCGTGCGGCGCGCCGGTGATCGCACTGGGCCGCGGCGGGGCGACCGAGACGGTCCGGCCACTGGGCGCGACCGCCGAACCGGGCGGCGTGTTCTTCGCCGCGCAGACGGCGGACGACCTGATCGATGCCATCGAACGGTTCGAGCGGGAGGCCGGGGAGTTCGACCCACGGGCTGCCCGTCGGAACGCGCTACCGTTCCGACGGGAGCGTTACGAGTCCGAGTTGTTCGGCTATGTCGGCCGGGTGATCCGTGGCGAGGCCGAACCGCTGCGGAAGGCGGCCTGACCTGCCGGTTACACTCCCGGCGTGGGCTCCGGGTCCGGGCCGAGCGCGCCCACCTTGAACAGAACAAACGTCCCGACCACAACCGCCACCGGAGTGAGCAGGAACACCAGGATTTCGGCGACACTCAGGTACGACAACATCGTCGAGACCATCGTCGAGATCATGTTCATCGGCAACTCCCGAAGTTCGAACCAGTCCGGACAGTTTCAGTTTACCACGTTCCGCAGCGGCTCCCCGAGCAGGGCCCGGCGACACGCCTGCGACGCCTTCACCCGGATGTCCAGCAGCCCCTCCTCGGAGTAGAAGGCCGAGTGCGGGTTGAGGATCACCCGGTCGTGACACGGGTCGGCGGGGTCCCGCCACGCTGCGACCAGCGGGTGGTCGGCCGGTGGCGGCTCGTGAGGGAAAACATCGATGCCCGCCCCGGCCAGCCGGCCGCTGCGGACCGCGTCGGGCACGGCGGTCAGGTCCACCACCCCGCCGCGGCTGGTGTTGACGAGGTACGACCCGCGGGGCATCCGGGCCAGCGCCGCCGCGTCGATCAGGTGACGGGTTTCCGGCGTCAGCGGGCAGTGCAGGCTCAGCACGAACGACTGCTCCAGCAGGTCCGCGAGCCGCTCGACCCGACGGACGCCGATGGCCTTATCGGTGCCGTCCGGCCGGTACGGGTCATAGAAGGCCACGTCCATGCCGAGGGCCTTCGCCCGGACCGCCGCGGCCGTGCCGATCCGGCCAAGCCCCACCACGCCGAACACCCGGCCGCGCAGCCGCCGCAGCGGCGCGGCCTCCTGGTAATTCCAGGCCCCGAGATCGCGCCGCAACCGGGCGTCGTAGCGGTGGATGCCGCGGGCCAGCGCCAGCGTCATCCCGATGGCGGAGTCGGCCACCTCCTCGGTGCCGTAATCGGGGACGTTGGCGACCGGGATGCCGCGGCCCCGGGCGAACGCCCAGTCCACGTTGTCGAACCCGACACCGCAGCGGACGATTAGCTTGCACCGGGTCAGCCGGTTGATGGTGCCCGCGCCGAGCGAGACGTTGTGGTAAAGCATCACCGCGTCGGCGTCGTCCAGCCGGCCCGGGAGTTCCGCCTCCGACGGGGCGTTCAGGGCGACCACGTCGGCGAGGTCGTCCAGCGCATCCCGCTCGGGGCGGAGGTCGTCGCAGATAAAGTCGGCAATAACGACGCGGAACCGGTTAGACATCGGGCGGCCCGGCAGGTGTGAATGCGAACGTTCTACGCCGCCGGGCCGCCGGTGGGCAGTGGTGAACCCGGCCAGAACCAGTAGGATAGCGGTCAGACTGCTGTGACCGAGGACCGCCGCCGATGGCTCGCCGCTCCCGTGCCCGCGAAGTCGCGCTCCAGATGCTGTTCCAGAAGGACCAGAACGAGGTATCGGTTCCCCGCCCCGCGATCGAACGGTTCGCCCAGGACCGCCTCCGCGACCCCGAACTGGTTGCCTTTGCCCTGGCCCTCTACGACGGCGTCCTCCGGCACCAGGCCGAGATCGACCAGGCGCTCGCAGCCACGGCCGAGAACTGGCGGCTCCACCGGATGATGCCGGCGGACCGAAACGTGCTGCGTCTGGGGGCCTACGAACTCCTCCACGACTCGGAGCCGTCGCCCGCGGCCGCTGTCCTCAACGAGGCGATCGAACTGGCCCGACGGTACGGCACGGCCGACTCGCCAGGGTTCGTCAACGGTATCCTGGACAAGATCGCCCGCACCAGGGGTCAGGAGTCAGTGGTCAGGATTCAAGAGACTGGGACCGATGGACAGTACGC
>DATLIF010000089.1:0-6184 GCA_035539575.1 Fimbriiglobus sp.
CTCCGACTCCCACTGGTACTTGACCGACGCCGGCGCGACGACCAGGACCCGCGAGATGCCGCGCTCCCGGGCCAGGAGTTCGACCGCGGCCAGGGTCATGATCGTCTTGCCCAGGCCCATGTCGTCGCCGAGGATGCTGCGGCCGCGGCAGGCCAGGAACAGCGCCCCGCGGGCCTGGTAGTCGTAGAGCGGGACGCTCAGGAGCTTCCGGTCGAAGGCCCCCTCGTCGAGCTGATTGAGCCACTCCCGCTCGCGGGCGAGCATCTCGGCGCGCTCGACCTCGCGGTCGATGAAGTCCATCGCGTCGGACATCACCGTGACTTCTTCCGGGACCGCCTCGACCGCCGGGACCAGGTCCTCGTACCGGCTGCGGCCCGACCACAGGCACTTCTCGTCGAAGAACCGCTTCGCCAGTTGCCCGAGCTTGTCGGAGTGCCGCGGCGGCAGGTGCAGCCCGAGCCGCAACTGGTCGCCGTAGTGCAGGTACACCTCGGGGCGGGTGAAGGTGGCCTTCTTCTTCTGGAGGTGGGCCGGCAGGTCGTCCTTGAGGGTCTCCAGCACCGCCTCGATGTGCTTGCAGGTGCCCAGGGTGTTCGACTTGAAGTCCGGGCAGGTGCAGGCGTTGTCGCCGACGTCGAACCCATAGACGGTGACGGTGTATTGCCCGCCGGACTCCGGGTTGGTCACCCGGTAGTCGGAGAAGACCCGCTTGCGGCCGAGGTTCTGGATCGTGAACTTGCCGGCCTTCGCCCGCTGCCGGCGGATGTCGATCTGTTCTTCCCGGAGCATTCCGTGACCCCGCGTGGTGCGACCGTGTCATGATACGCGGTCCCGCCGTCCCTCGTTCCCATGCCCCGCGTGGGAACGAGGGCGTTGCGGCCGCGGGGCAGGGGTGGTAGCGTGGCCTCGCCGCACGTCGCCCGACTCGCACTTCGCGGAGACCCGGTCATGACTCGCACTCTGCTCGCCGCCGTCGCGGCGGCGCTGGCGCCGGCGTTCGCGGCCGCCCAGACCGCCGCCTGGTCCGGGCACGCCGGCAACCCGCAGCACACGGCCCTGTCCCCGACCGCCACGCAGCCGCTCCAGGCGATCCGCTGGCAGACGCCGGTGGACCTCAACCCGCAGTACACCGGCAACGGCAGCCTGCTCATCCACTACGGCTCGTCGGTCATCACGGCCGCCAACACGGTCGTCGTCCCGGTCAAGACCGGGGCGACCGACGGGTTCCGGGTCGAGGCCCGGTCCGGGGCGACCGGCGCGCTGCTCTGGACTCAGGACACCGACTACACGCTGCCCACGTCCAACTGGAAGCCGAGTTACTCCTCCACGATCGCCCCCGGCAACACCCTGTACTACGCCGGCGCCGGCGGGACGATCTACCGCCGCGGCAACCTCGACGCGCCCGGGGCCGTCACCCCGACGCAACTCGCGTTCTTCGGCACCGGCGGCAACGCCACCGACCTGAGTACTTACCTCGGCGACCGGGCCGACTTCAACGCGAACGTGTCCGTCAGCACGCCCATCACCTCGGACGCGGCGGGGAACATCTACTTCGGCTACCAGGTCCGCAACCCGTCGGCCGTGGGCGACCTGCAAAGCGGGATCGCGAAGATCACCCCCGGCGGGGCCGCCAGCTACGTCCCGGCCGCGAGCCTCGCCCCGGCGGGGGACGCCACCATCCGCGGGGTGGTCACCAACTGCGCGCCGGCGCTCAGCGCCGACGGCAGCCGGGTGTATGTGGCGGTCACCACCGCTGACGGCGTCACCAGCCAGTCCGGCAACGGCTACCTGGTCGCGCTGAACACGGCCACGCTGGCGGTGGCCGGCCGGGCGGACCTGCGGGACGCGGGTACGCCGACAAATCGCGCCCGGCTGACGAACAACGGCACCGCCTCGCCGACCATCGGCCCGGACGGGCACGTCTACTTCGGCGTGCTGGAGAACCCGTTCGCCTCGTCGAGGGGGTGGATGCTGCACTTCAACGCCGACCTGACGCGGAGCGAGACGCCCGGCGGGTTCGGGTGGGACATCACCCCGTCGGTGATCCCGCGGGCGATGGTCCCGTCGTACCAGGGCACCTCCGAGTATCTGCTCATGACCAAGTACAACAACTACGCCGGGCTCGGCGGGGACGGGGTGAACAAGCTCGCCATCCTCGACCCGAATGCTACCCAGATCGACCCGCGGACCGGGGCGACGGTGATGCGGGAGGTGCTGACGATCGCGGGGGTGACGCCCGACCCGGAATACACCGCGACCCACCCGAACGCCGTCCGGGAGTGGTGCATCAACACGGCGGCGATCGACCCGGCGACGAACAGCGTGCTTGCCAACAGCGCCGACGGCAAGCTGTACCGCTGGGACCTGACGACCAACACGTTCACCGAGGTGCTGACCCTGACGCAGGGGATCGGCGAGGCGTACACGCCGACGGTGATCGGGCCGGACGGGACGGTCTACGCGATCAACAACGCCGTGCTGTACGCGGTCGGCGTCCCGGTGCCGGAGCCGACCGCCGTCCTCGGGCTGGCGGCGGTCGGCCTGGGACTCGCGGCCGCCGCTCGCCGGCGGCGGTGCGCAGGCCGGGGGAAGGGCGCTTGCCGATAACGTGTGCGGGGCGGGTGTGTTCCCCGCCCCGCGGAAGGTCTACTCCCTGGTATCGGGACTAGTGCTTCAGTCGGTTGATCGTGGACGTCAACTGACCGATGTCGCGACCGGCGATGGCGCCGTCATCGAACAGGTCCTGAGCCAGGCCGGCGATCTGGGTAACGTCCCCGAGGTCGAAGTTGGTGTTGGGACGGCCGGCGAGGCCGCTCAACAGGTCGCCGAGCAGCCCCTCGCCCCGCGATGCGCTGACACACACCTGGACCGGCCCGTCCTCGCAGTCGTCGAGGCTGACGTTCAGGCCGAGCAGGCTCAGGTCCACCGGGCCGAGGGCCAGGTCGAGGATTTCGAAATCCCCGTCGCAGATGTCTTCGGCCCCGGCCGGCGGGTCGCCCGCGCTGTTCGCCCCGCCGTTCAGCGCGTTGTCGAGGATATCCCCCACCACGTCGAGCAGACCGCCGACACCCCCCAGTTCGGGGATGGTGCCCAGCGGGAGGTCGCCGGCCAGCCCGCAGAGCAGGTCGCCCAGCAGGCCGCCGCCCTCGATGGCGGTGACCTCCAGGCAGATCGGGCTGGTGTCGACGTGCAGGCCGAGCAGGTCGATGTCGATGGGGCCCAGTTCGAGGTCCAGGACCGAGCACTCCTCCCCCGGCGTCGCCGGGTCGTCCGGGATCAGTTGCAGGGCGAAGTTGGTGATGTCGGTGGTGAACGGCAGGCCGGCCAGCGTGCCCTCGACGGTCCCCTCGGCCGCCGTCAGGACCCCGTCGGCGATTGCCAGGCCGCTCAGATCGACGTCGGTGATGTTGAGCAGGTTTGCGGGCACCGTCCGATCCTCGAATCCCTCGAGTCGAGGACGGAAGAATGATGGCGCGGACGGCTTCGGTTCGGCCGGACGGCTGGATCGGCGGGCGAACAGGCTGAGCAACATCGAAGCACCCTCCTACAGACAATCAATCGGCGCGCAGACCCGCCCTGTCCTGGGCTGTTCAAGGGCCGCGCGCGATGGACCACAGAGACGGCCGCACCGCGCGGCCACCCTCTCTGGGATCGGAACACACCTCGCAACCCGGGCGCCCGGCGTGCCGACGTTCGGAAGAACGGTATGATTGGCTGTCGGGATATCTGCCATGCCTCGGTTTCATAGCCCAAATCGATCGTACTCTGGCCGACCGAGTGTCAACCGGGCGACAGTTCCAATGAGGGCGACGGACGCCGAGGCAACGTCATGCCCAGGCCCGTTGCGCACAGCTCGGCATGAGCGAGGCGAGCGCTCGCCCGAAATAGATAGACAGTGCAGTATTCGTTGATGCGTCACCCGATTCAGGTGAGAGCGACATGGCTGGCGATCCGAAGGTTGTTGTGATTACGGGCGCGACCCGCGGTCTTGGCCGGGCCCTGGTCCCGCACTTCGCGGCGGCGGGGCATACCGTCTGGGGCTGCGGTCGGTCGGCGACGGGCGTCGCCGAACTGGCGCGGGCGTTCGGTCCGCCGCACGACTTCGCGGCGGTGGACGTGCGCGACGAGGCTGCGGTGCAGACGTGGGCCGACCGGTTGCTGGCGTCCGGTCCGCCGGATCTGCTCATTAACAACGCCGCGGTGATGAACGACCCGGCGCCGCTGTGGGAGGTCCCGGCCGAACAGTTCGACACCCTGATCGACGTGAACGTGAAGGGGGTGGCGAACGTGATCCGGGCGTTCGTCCCGGCGATGGTCGCACGGGGGAGCGGGGTAGTCGTCAATCTGTCGAGCGGCTGGGGCCGGAGCACGTCGCCGGAGGTGGCACCGTACTGCGCCAGCAAGTACGCCGTCGAGGGATTGACGCTGTCGCTCGCGCAGGAGTTGCCGCGGGGCATGGCGGCGGTGCCGCTGAACCCCGGCGTGATCGACACCGACATGCTGCGGCAGGCGTGGGCCGACGACGCCGGGGCGTACCCGAAGGCCGAGGCGTGGGCGAAGCGGGCCGCGCCGTTCCTGCTCGGGCTGGGCGCGAAGGACAACGGCCGCTCGCTGACAGTGTCTTGATTGGGAGGGCGAGGCTCCTGCCGAGCCTCTTCAGCTCCGGCTCGGCAGGAGCCTCGCCCTCCCACCCATCACCGGAACCACCTCAGCCACGCTCTCAGCAGCCGCGCCCGGAACGGCGTCAGCCGGGTGCGGTTGTACTGGTCGGCGACCTTCTTCAGGGTCTCGGTGTAGGTCGGGTACGGGAAGACGGTGCTGGCGATCTGCCGGAGCGTGAGCCGGTTGCTCATCGCCAGGGACAGGGCGCCGATGACCTCCCCGGCGTGCGGGCCGACGACGGTCGCGTCTGTGACGCGGCCGCGGTGAGCAGCCACCTTGATGAAACCCGTTGTCCCGTCCGTCATCGGCCGGTCCAGCTCCTCGAACCCGACGCGAAAGTGTGAAGTCGTCTCCGACGGTCGTCTGCCGATGGCGGCGACTTCCGGGTCGGTGTAGGTACACCACGGTATGTGGTTGACATCGCCGCTTGATCCGGGGAAGAGTGCGTTTCGCACGACCAGCCGCGCCATCGCGTCGGCCGCGTGGGTAAACTTCGGGCCGGCGGAGGACACGTCCCCGGCCGCGTAGACCCGTGGGTTGGTCGTGCGGAGATAGCGGTCCGTCCGGACGTGTCCATCGCTCATCTCGACACCCGCGGCCGGCAGGTTCAGTCCCTCGACGTTCGGCCGCCGGCCGGCCGCCACCAGCACCGCGTCGAACCCGGTCAGGGGTGGCGTCTCGCGGACGATCTCGATGCCGTCCGCCGCGAATGCGGTTCGCAACAGGTCGCTGGCCTCGGGGTCTTCCCGGGGCAAGAGTCGGCCGCCCCTCGCCACCAGCGTTACCCGTGAGCCGAGCCGGGCGAACGCCTGACCGAGTTCGCAGCCGATCGGGCCGGCGCCGATCACCAGCAACCGCTTCGGCAACTCGGTCAGCGTGAAGATTGTCTCGTTGGTAAAGTAGCGCGCCTCCTTCAAGCCGGGGACGTCCGGGACCGCCGCCCGTGCCCCGGTGGCGATGACGCAGCGGCCGAACCGCAGCTTGGCCCCAGTTACCTCGACGGTGTCCTCGTTGACGAACTTGCCCTCACCGAGAAATACGTCCACCCCAAGCCGGCGGAACCGCTCGGCCGAGTCATGCGGGCCGATCTGTGCCCGGACGCGCCGGACCCGCTCCATCACCGCGGCGAAGTCGATGGCGGGTTCGCCGACGGTGATGCCGAACTCCTTCGCCCGTCGAATCTCGGCCACGGCCTTTGCCGCCCGTAGCAACGCTTTCGACGGCACGCAACCGACGTTGAGGCAGTCGCCGCCCATCAGGTCGCGCTCGACGAGTGCGACCTTCGCCCCAAGCGCCGCGGCCCCGGCCGCCGCGACCAGCCCCGCCGGCCCGGCCCCGAGGACGACCAGTTGGTAGCGCGGCGCCGGCGTCGGGTTGACCCAACCGGGCGGCTTGACGTTCGCCCGCAGCGCCTCGTCATGCGGGTCGCCGGGGAGTAAGGGGATGGCCATCGGTGGGGTTCTCCGGGATGCTAACTCCCGCCGGCTGTTGTAGGCTGGGTCGAGTCTTCGAGGCCCACCGT
>DATLIF010000090.1:0-2494 GCA_035539575.1 Fimbriiglobus sp.
GGCGCGGGTCGTGTTCGAGTGGGCCGGCGACGACCCGGGCGACGCCACCCGCATCCGCATCTACCGGCTCGACCGCTGACTTGTAGGGTGGGTCGAGTCTACGAGGCCCACCGTCCGGGCGAAGACTGTGGGCCTCGAAGACTCGACCCACCCTACAAGACTGAGATGACAGGCGTCACTTTTGCATGATCGGCAGGTAGTTGTTCGGCAGTTGCAAGACGACGCAGGACATGGCGGTGGCGTAGGCGGGGCCGTGCCAGTCGGTCCAGACGCCGCCCTGGGCGGTCCGCGACTTGGCCACCAACTCGTCCCGGACCGCCGGGAACCACTCCGCCCAGTAGTTGCCGCCGGCTGTCCACATCGCCAGCGCCGCGTAGTAGTGGCCGTAGAAGTAGTGCTCCGCCCGGGCCTCCGCCACGTTCGCCCGCCCGCGGCCCGGCAGGAACTTCATCAGGTACGACAGCCCGCGATCGACCGCCGGGCTGTCGTAGACGCCGGCGCAGAACAGCCCGACCACCGCCGCCGCCGACCGGGCGAACGCCGACCCGGCGAACCCCTGGTTGCGGATGTAGCAGAACCCGCCGTCGGGCTGCTGGCAGGCGAGGACGTACGCGACCGCCTTGTCCATCGCCGATTTCGGGACGTACACGCCGGCGTTACGGGCCGCCCGCAGGGCCATCATCTGGGCCACCGTCACCGACACATCGGCCTGGTTGGGCCGCGGCTCGTACCGCCAGCCGCCCTCCCGGTTCTGGGCCTTGAGCGTCAACTCGACCGCCTGCTCCAGCACGCCGCGGACCCGCTTCTGCTTCGCGGGGTCGGGGACCATGCCGTGGACCTCGGACAGGAACAACGCGCCGAACCCGTGCTGATACATGGCCCCGTGGGACAGTAGCACGTCGGCGTTGTTGAGGTAGCCGGCCGGGGTGGACGACGCCCCGCGGTCGGCGACGTACTCGGCGGCGCGGGCGACGGCCCCGCCGAACTTGCCGCGGCCGGGCTGGTGCCCGCCGGCCATCATCGCCATCCCGGCCAGCCCGGTGATGGCGACGTTTCCGAACATCGTCCGCGTGTCGGGGAACGACCCGTCGGCCGCCTGGGCGCCGGCGAGGTACGCCAGCCCGCGGTCCACCGCCGACTGGGCGTCCGCGGTGATCAGGTCCGGGTCGGCGGTCGGGGTCGGGGAGTCCTGGGCGTGGCCGACCAGCGCGAGGCCGCCCCCGACGCCGAAGGCGACGCCGGCCCGCAGAAAGGAGCGACGAGCGACGAGCGACGAGCGACGAGTCACGGCAAACGCCCTCCGACAGGGGGACGAGTTCGAGCGTCGCGGACGACGTACGGTACCACCCGGCAGCCGCTCGTCGCTCGTCGCTCGTCGCTCGTCGCTATGGTTTCTTGTGGGCCTTCTCCCGCTCGGCCAGCGAAGCGTAGTACTGGCGCAGCATGTCCGAGTACTTCGGCATGAACTGCTCCTTGTAGTACTGGCTCATCTGCTGGCGAAGCCGTTCTGGCAGGTGGCCCCAGACCTGTTTGGTTATCGTGTCGTCCAGCGGCAGCGCGGGCATGCCCTTCACGCCCCCGCCGCCCGGGGTGTTGCCGGGGTCCTTCGAGTCGTTCCTGCCGAGCGTCTGCGGCTGGTCCTTGCCCATCGGCGCGGGTTCCTTGCCCATCGGCTCGTTGCCCTTGGCCTGCTGGTTGCCGGTGCCCTGTTGCTTCTGCGCGGAGCCGCCCTGGTCCTGGCCCTTGCGGTCGCGCCAGCCTTGCTTCTGAGGCTGCTGACCGGCCCCGGACTTGCCGGACTTGCCGCTACCCTTGGGTGTGCCGCCTTTCGGTGAACTTCCGCCCATCGGGGAGCCGCCGCCCTGGCTCTGCTGCTCGCCCTGCTGGGACATGTCGTCCTTCTGCTGGCCTTGCCCGCCACCCCCGCCCATCGGGTTCTGGGCCTGCTTGAGCAGTTCGTCCAGGTCCTTGAGCGCCTGGTCCTGAGTCTTCCGCGTCTCCGCGCCGGGGTCGCTCTCGGCGAGTCGGTCGGCGGCGGCCTTCGTGTTCTGCTGAATCCGCTCGGCGATCTTCTCGGGGCTGAGCGGTTCGCCCGGCGGCTCGTCCGTCTTCAAGGACTTCAGCGCGGCAGACGGCAGCCGGGGGAGCGGCGGAGCGACGCCGGCCTCGGCGATCAGACCGGCGAGGACCAGGGCGGCAGAGGCGATCAGTAGCCGGCTCATGGGATCTCCTCGGCCGGGCGGAACAGGGCAGCCAGCTTGTCGAACAGTTCGGCCACGTCCCGCTGTGATTGTTCCAGTTCCTTCAGTTCGTCCTTCTCCTCGTCGGAGAGCCTGTCCTTTTCGGGGTGGGCCTTGTCGAACTCGGCGGTCCGCTCGTTCACCTCGGCCTGCATCGCCCGCAGCGCCTTGAGCTGCGCCAGCGGCGGGATGCCGCCGCCCTCCATGTCGCCGCCACCACCGCCTCCACCACCGCCTCCACCACCGCCCTGTTG
>DATLIF010000091.1:0-14696 GCA_035539575.1 Fimbriiglobus sp.
GCTCATTCCTGGCGAACGGCCGGCGTGAGCCGGCTGGTGGATCGCACGCCACCAGCCGGCTCACGCCGGCCGTTCGCCGTCAGTGGCTTGACACCACATCAAGGTTTCGCACGATCCGTCAATTGAACCGTGCTTCCAGAATCGACAGGTCGTCGTCGAGCACGCCGGGCCCGTGCAACTCGCGGATGTGCCGGTACAGCCCGTCCATCACGTCGTCGGGGGTGTCCGCCCGTAGTCGGCGGAGCGTCTGCACGAACTCGGGGAACGTCCAGTCGCTGCCGTCGGTCTTGTGGATCTCGTGCGCCCCGTCGCTGTACAGGTACAGCCGCGACCCCTCGGGGATCGCTCGCTCGCCGGACTCGAACGTCGGCCACGGCATCATCCCGATCATCGGCCCCTGCGAGTCGAGTTGCTCCGGCTCGGCCGCCCCGGGCGCGTACAGCAGCGCCGCCGGGTGCCCGCCGCCGGACCACTTCAGCGTCCGGCTCGGGGCGTGGTAGACCGCGTACCAGATGGTGAAGAACTTCTCGCCGTGCTTCTCGCACGGGAACGCCTCGTTGAGCCCGAACAGCACCTGCCCCGGGTCGCGGAAGTCGGCGTTCGGCAGGCTGCCGGTCCGCAACACGTTCAGGACCGTCACGCCCAGGAGCGCCGACGACAGCCCGTGCCCGGTCACGTCGAGCAGGTACAGCGCAAGGTGGTCCGGGTCTAGTCGATGGTAGCCCAGCGCGTCGCCACCCATCTCGGCGGACGGGACGTACCGCCAGTCCAGCGCGACCGGCGGCCCCGCCTCCGGCCTGGGCAGCAGCGACGTGACGTACCGCACACCGGCGGCGATCTCGTCGGCCAGTCGCTTGCGGCCCTCGGCCAGCTCACGGTACGCGGCGTTCCGTTCGAGCAGGTGGACGTAACCGAGCGAGTGGTACTTGATCCGGGCCAGCAGTTCGACCCGGTCCGGCAGCTTGACGAGGTAGTCGTTGGCCCCGGCTGCGAACGCGTCGGCCTTGGTGACCGCCTTCTCCTTGCTGGAGAGGACGATCATCGGGGTGTCAGCGGTGGCCGGGTTGGCGCGGAAGAACTTGACCAGGGTCAGCCCGTCGATGTCGGGCATGACCAGGTCTTGAAGGATGACGGTGGGCCGGACCTCGTTGGCCGTCGGGATGGCGCGCCGCGGGTCCTGGCAGTAGTGGAACTCGACTCCGGGGTCGGCCGCGACCATCCGCCGGACCGCCTCGGCGATCATCGGCTGGTCGTCGATCAGCAGCACGCGGGTAGAAGCGACGAGCGACGAGCGACGAGCGACGAGGGAAGAGTCGGCCGGGATTGTTTCCATTGGTATTATCTCGTCGCTCGTCGCTCGTCGCTCGTCGCTCCGGGTCGCCGCACCTGTGCCGCGATCATCTGGCCGATCTTCACCGGCGGCAGGACGTGGACCGCGGCGCCGAGCTTCGCTGCGGCGTCCGGCATCCCGAAGACGACGCAGGACGCCTCGTCCTGGGCAAACGTCTGCCACCCGGCCCGCCGCAGCGACAGCAGCCCTTCGGCCCCGTCCCGCAACATCCCGGTCAGCAGCACGCCGACGCCGGGCCGGTCCGCGTTCGCCGCCAGGCTCTTGAACAGCACGTCCACCGACGGGCGAAACGGCGAATCGGCCGGCTGTGGCGTGTACGCGAGCGAGCCGTCCGCCGCCAGGACCAGGTGCTCGTCGCGGCCGGCAATGAGCGCCACCCCGGGCTCCGGCCTCTCGCCGGCACGGGCGACCCGGACCGGGAACCGCGACCGCTGCGCGAGGCACGCGGCCAGACCGGGGACGAACTCGGCGTCGAGGTGCTGCACGATCAGCACGGCGGCCGGCAAGCTCGGCGAGAGCTGGCCGAGTACCTCCGAGACGGCGGCCGGCCCGCCCGTTGAGGCGCCGAGCGCCACCAGCGTCGGCCCGACGGGCGGCGGGGCTGGAGGCGGCATGCCCTTCAACTTCCGCTCGACTGCGGCGATCTTGGCCACCAGCCCGTCGCCGCCCTGGAGCGAGCCGTCCGCCCCGAGGACGGGCGTGTTGATCGCGTCCACCGCCCCGGCCGAAAGTGCCTCGAACACCAGCCCGTAGTTGCCGGACACGCTGGCCGTCACCACCAGCACGGGGCACGGCGTGCTCGCCATGATCCGGCGGGTGGCCTCGGCGCCGTTGACGCCGGGCATGACCAGGTCCATCAGCACCAGGTCCGGCCGGTCGGCGGCGCAGCGGCGGACCGCCTCCTCGCCGTCGCGGGCGGTCCACGCCACGTCGTGCCCGGCGCGGGCTACCACCCGGCGGACCGCCTCCAGCGCCAGCGGGCGGTCATCGACGATGGCGATCCGCATGTGTCGTCTCCGGCGGCCCGCCCTCACCCGAGAGGGGTTCGCCGATCAACTCCTCCACGGCGGCCAGGAACTTGCCGTCGTGGAAGCTGCTCTTGGTCAGGTAGTAGTTGGCCCCGGCCTCCAAACCGCTGAGGCGGTCCTCCTCGCGGTCCTTGTAGGAGACTACCACAACCGGCAGCGATTGCACCCGCGGGTCGGACCGGATGGCCCGCACCAGTTCCAGCCCGTTCATGCGCGGCATGTCGATATCGCTGACGATCAGGTCGTAGCCGCCGCCGCGGGCAGCGTTCCAGCCGTCGGAACCGTCCACCGCCACGTCCACCTCGTACCCGCGCCCGGCCAGCATCTGCCGCTCCACCTCGCGCACGATGGCCGAGTCGTCCACCACCAACACCCGCTTGCGCCGCCGCTCCTCTGGCCGGGCCGGCCGCCGGTGCCGCAGCCGGCCCTCATGGATCAGCATCCCCACGGAGCGGGTCACGTCGTCCACGTCGAGGATCAGAACCGGCGAGCCGTCCTCCAGGATCGACGCGGCGGCGACGTTGGGCACCTTGCCCAGCCGCGGGTCGAGCGGGCGGACGACCAGATCCTGCTCGCCGAGGAACCCCTCGACCGCCAGCCCATACTGGTTCGCGCGGTCGGCGATCAGCACGACCGCCAGTTCGTCCGTCGTCTCCCATGCCGGCAACTCGAAGACCAGGTGCGCCGGAACCAGCCCGACGTGCCGGCCGTCCACCTCGAAGTGCGCCTTGCCCTCCAGCGTGCGGACCGCGTCGGCCGGCAGCTTCAGGAGCCGGTCGGTGCGGTTGAGCGGCAGCGCGTACGGGTCACCGGCGATCTTCACCAGCACCGCCCGGACGACCGACAGCGTGATCGGCAGGTGCAGCTCGAACGTGGTCCCCTTCCCCGGCCGCGAGTGGACCCGGACCGACCCTCCAACCGCCTGGGCGGTGGACTGCACCACGTCCAGCCCGACCCCGCGGCCGGACACGTCCGTCACCGACGCCGCGGTCGAGAACCCCGGCAGGAACAGGAAGTCGGTCAACTCGGCCTCGCTCATCCGGGCGGCCAGTTCGGGCGTCGTCAGCCGCCGCTCGACGACCTTCGTGCGGAGCCGTTCCAGGTCGATGCCGCGGCCGTCGTCGCTGACCCGGATGTTGAGCATCCCCGCGTGGTGCCGGGCCTCGACGCGGATGGTACCCGCCTCCGGCTTGCCGGCCCTGGATCGCTCCTCCGGTATCTCCAGCCCGTGGTCGATGGCGTTGCGGACGATGTGCCCCAGCGGCGCTTCCAGCCGGTCGAGGATGTCGCGGTCCACGTCCGTGGTCTGGCCGAGAACCTCGAAGCGAACCTGCTTGCCGAGTTGCCGGGCCACGTCCCGTGCCATGCGGGCGAGGCCGTGCGTGCCATCGGCGAACGGCCGCATCCGGCTGGCGATCACCTCGCGATACAGTCGGCTGTTGAGGTCGTCGGACTCGCGGGCATGGGTCTCGAACACGGCGATCCGGTCGGCGAGGACATCGCGGCAGTCGTCCAGCCGCTTGCGGGCGTCGTCGGCGGCGCGGCCCGGCGCGGCCCGGGCCAGTTCGTCGAGCACGTCGGCCAGGTGGTCGTGGTACTTCTTGAGCTTGAGCAGCGACCGGGCGAACGGTTGCAACCACCGCGCCTCGACCAGCGACTCGCCCGCGAGGCTCAGCAGCCGCGACAGGCACTGGGCGCTGACACGGACGACCTGGTCCGGTGGGGTGGCGGGGTGGTGGGGTGGCGGAGTGGAATCGGGTTCCGGACGAGCGGGGGACGTAAGTCCCCCGAGGGCCGCTTCACTGGGGGGCGGTGCCTCACTCGGGGGCGGTGCCTCACTCGGGGGACTTACGTCCCCCGCTCGCTGTGTTGATGCCGGTGTCGGCTTCCCTTCCAGTCGGGCGTGGAGTGCCACAGCGCAGGCTTCTACCCGCCTCGCGTTGGCTGCGCTCCAGACGGGCAGGTCCGCATCGGCCAGTTCGGCGAGCAGGTCCACACCGGCGAGAAGCGCGTCCACGTCGGCCGACCCGAGCATCCGCTCGCCCTTCTGGGCGGCGACGAGCAGTTCCTCCATGACGTGCGCCACCGCGACCCCGGGTTCGACGGCGACGATCCGCGCGGCCCCCTTGATCGAGTGGGCAGCACGCATCAGCGGCTCGATCCGCCGCGGGTCGGCCGGGTCGGCTTCGAGTTCCACCAGGCCGGCGCTCAGCGTGCCGGTGAGTGAACGGACCTCCTCGCGGAAGAGTTCGAGCAGCGGGGCCTCGGTAGCCGGTACGGCAGCTTCTTCCTCCCCTCTCCCCGGCGGGGAGAGGGGGACCGGAACTTCGGGTCTCGACGACTCGACCCGAACCACAGTGCCGCTTAGCCGCGCCAGCACCTCCGCGACCTGCCCTGTCGCTTCCCCGTCGGCCAGCGCCTTGAGCAGATCGACCGCGCTCAGGAGCGCTGCCACCCGGTCGGCCGTCACCAACCGCGCGTCCCGCCGCGCCTCGGCGAACACGTCCCCGATCGCCCCGGCCAACTCGGCCGCGTCGGCCAGTCCCACGATCAGCGCCGAGCCGCGGGCCGACCGTGCGGACCGCTCCAGCGTCTCCCAGTCGGTCGGGTGGTCCGGGTCCACCGCCAGGATCGCCAGCCCCTCGGTCAAGACGGCCACGGCCGCCGACACTTCCCGGCGGAACAGCTCCAGCAGTGGGTCGGCGTCGCCGTCCGTCATCGGAAGCTCCGCCTCAGGGCCGCGAACACCCGGTCGGCATCCACATAACCGACCGGCCTATCGTTCCATCGAAACACCCCGCGCGTGAACGCCGCCGGCCCGGCCCGCACCGTCGCCGGCAGCGCCCCCAGGTCCGCCTCCGGGAAGCGGCGGATGTCGAACACCTCGTCCACCGCGAGTACCCACCGGGCCGCGTCCTTCTCGATCACCAGGAGCCGCCGCTTCGCGGGGTCCGAATCGCCCTCGCTGTCGGCGCCGAGCAACTCGCGGGGGTCGATCGCCGGGATCAACTCGCCGCGGATGTTGACCAGGCCGGCCAACACCCGGTCGGTCTGGTGCGGCACCCGGCGAACAGGACGGTCGGGTGCGACCTCGACCGCGAACCGCACGTCCAGTGCCAGCCACTCGTCGCCGACCCGGAACAGCACCACCGGGAGGGTGCGGCCGGCCTCCGGCTCGTCCGGGCGGGCGATGCGGTCGGTCCACTCGTCGGTGTACCCGGCCGGCGGTTCCCGGTCGTAGAGCCGCCGACCTCCAGACGCGAACGTCGGGCAGTTGCGGCAGTGGATGTGCGTTGCCAATTCGGGGCACGACCCGTCACCGGCGACCCCGATCCGGTTCCAGCAGAACGCAACCAGCGGCAGAACGACGGACTCGGTGCTCATCGGGCGTTCTCCCGGCGGGCGGCCCGGCGGCGGAAGTTGGCGGCGGCGGCCGCGTCGCCGCGGTTGTCGGCCAGGATCATCAGGTGGACCAGCGCGTCGTAGTGGCCCGGGTCGAGGTACAGCGCCCGGGTGAACGCCCGCTCGGCGTCGGCGGGTCGGCCGGCCGCAGCGTACAGTGCCCCGACCAGGGCGAACGCCTCGGCGGTCGGCGGGTGGTCGGCAAGATATCGCTCGGCCAGCACCAGCGCCCCGGCAACGTCGCCGCGGTCCGCGGCGACGCGGGCGGCATGCAGGGGGTCGGGCTGCGTTGCGACGACCGGTTTCACCTCCTCAGGCGCCGGCGGTGGGTCTGTGGGTACGGTTGCTGAGTACGGAGTGCTGAGTACGGAGTACGTAATACCCGTACCCACTCTCGCCGTGGCAGGTTGAATGACCGGGGGAGCCGCCTTCTCCGCCCGCCCGAACACGAACGCGTGCGGCGGACCGGCCGGGCGGAACCGCGGGTCGAGCATCCCCAGCGGCTCCGCGTGCCCGACGTACACCACCCCGCTGGGCGCCAGCAGTCGGTCGATCGCATCAACCACCCGGCGGCGGGCGGCGGGCGTCAGATAGATCAGCAGGTTCCGGCAGAAGACTGCGTCGAACGGTGGCTCGCCGGCCAGGAACCCGGGCTCGATCATGTTGGCCACCCGGAACCCGACCGCCTGCCGGACCTCGGCCCGGACCTCGAACCCCTTTGCCGTCTTCTCGAAGTACCGGTCCCGCGGCCCGCTGCCGGTTTCGCGGAACGCGGTCGGCGAGTAAACGCCGGCCCTCGCTGCCTCGACCGCCCGCCGGCTCACGTCCACGGCTTCCACCCGGACCGAACCGGAGGCGAACCCGGCGTCGAGCAACGCCACCGCAACCGAGTACGGCTCCTCGCCGGTCGAGCACGGCGCACAGAGCACGCGGACGGATCGCCGCCCGGCCGCCCACGCTGCCAGGTGGCGAAACGACTCGGGGTAGCGGAAGAACCACGTCTCCGGGACGACGACCTCCTCGGCCAACTCACCCAGCTCGGCCCGGTCGGCGGTCAGCCGGGCCAGGTACGCCTCGGCCGTCGCGGCGCCGGTCGCGATCATCCGTCGATGGACGGCGGACGCGATGACCCGGTCGCCGACCGAGCCGGGGGCCAGCCCCAGGTGACGCTCCAGCACCTCCGCCGCCCCGGTCACGTCCCGCCTCCTGCCCCGAACAGGGCATCCCGGTGTCCCGCCGGCACCAGCCGCTCCACAGCTGGCAGCCGGACCACACCCTCGGAGTCGGCCACCATCGGCCCCAGGTCCGGGCCGTCCCCGGCCGTGGCCGGCGCGTACTCCGCGCCAGCCGGGGTCAGCTCGCCCAGGTCGGTGACGCGCTCGGCCAGCAACCCCAGCGGCCGCGGTCCGCCGGGCGTCGGGAACTCGACCAGCACGATCCGCGTGCTCAGCCGCACCGCCCCCGTCGAGCCGGCCGCCAACCGCGGCAGATCGATCACCGGGGTGACGGCCCCGCGGTAGCGGAACACCCCGGCGATCCAGTCGGGCGCCCCCGCCGGGCGGTGCAACCGGACGGCCGGCACCACCTCCAGCACGCCCGTCACCGGGACGGCCAGGCGCTCGGCACCGGCGGTCAGGTACAGGTAGAGCACGGCTTACCCCTTCGGGGTCAATGACGAATGACCCACCAATGACCCACCAATGACGAAGGGAAGACAGGGCCGCGCCTCTTCGTCATTCGCCATTTCAGCCGGCGACGGTGAACCGGGCCACCTGCTGCTTCAGGGCGTCGGCCGACTCCCGCAGGTTGACCGTGACCTGGTGGAACTCCTTGAGCGAGGCGGACGTCTGCTGCACCCCCGCGACGAGCTGAACCATCGCGTCGTTGATCTGCCGCGCCCCGGACGACTGCTGGGAGGTCGCCTCGCTGACCGACTGGAATGCGTCGTTGGACGCCCGCATCTGCTCCAGGATCTGCCCCATCTGGGCGTTGATCTCGCCGACCTTGGCGACCCCGGTGCGGACCTCCTCGGCGAACTTGTCCATCTCCATCACCCCGGCCGATACCGCCGACTGCATCTGCCGGACCATGTTCTCGATGTCCAGAGTGGCGACGGCCGTCTGGTCGGCCAGCCGTCGGATCTCCCGGGCGACAACCAGGAACCCGCGGCCGTACTCGCCGGCCTTCTCCGCCTCGATGGCGGCGTTGATCGACAGCAGGTTGGTCTGGTCGGCCACCTTGGTGATCGTGGTCACGACCACGTTGATGTCGTTGGCCTTCTCCCGGACGACGCCGAGCTTGCCGGAGATCGAGCTTGTGGATTCGGACAGCCGCTGCATGGCCGCCGCCATCCCGGCCAGCCCGGACCGGCCGGCGACCGCCGCCTTGCCAACCTGCTTGGCCCCGTCGTTGATCGTCCCGACGGTGCCGGCCAGTTCTTGCGAGGTGGCGCTGATCTCCTTGACCGCCGCCGCGATCTGGTTGGTAGACGACCCGAGGTTCTGCATCGTCGATTCCTGCTGCCGGGCCGTCGCCGCGATCTCCGTCGAGCTGGCGTAGAGCTGGATGCTCGACTCACGGACCCGAACCACCAGGTCGTGGATCTGCTGGATCACCTTGTTAATGGCAGTCGCAAGCTGACCGATCTCGTCGTTCGACTTCACCTCGACCCGCGAGGTCAGATCGCCGGCCCCGCCGGCCATGTCGCGCATCCGCCCGATTAGCACGCGGGTCGGGTTGATGATCCCCCGCGCGATCCACCACCCGACGGCGATGATCCCCACCACCAGCGCGACGTTCACGACCAGCAGAACCCAGCCCCAGAACCGGATCAACTCCAGCGCCTCTGACTCCGTCCGCTGGGCGGCGGCGTTGGCCTGCCCGGTTGCCCGCTCGGTGACCTGCTTCAGGCGGTCGTACAGGTCCGTCAACCGGCCCCGGGCCATCGCGGCGGCCTTCGCCTGCTCGCCCGGTCCGGCCTGGATGACCGGCAGGAACTCCCGGTTGACCACCTCGAAGAACTCGACCGCCAGCGGGTGGGCCTCGTTCCGAAGGGTGTCGCGGACCACCCCATCGGGCAGGTCCCGCTGCCACTGCTCGTGGACCCGCAGGTACTCGCGCTCGGCCGACCGGAACCGGTCGATCAGCTCGCGCTGGCGGACCGGGTCCGTCTCCAGCGCGAGCTTGAGGACAAGCATGTACGGCTCCCGGATCAGCAGCCGGGGCGGGTGCAGGTCGTTGACCGCGTCCTTGTCGCGGATGATCTGCCGGTACAGCGGCCCATCGATCCGGATGGCGTCCACGGCGACGGCCCGGACCACACCCAGACCGACGAACCCGAGGACGCACAGCCCGATCAGGGTCAGCAACTTGCCGCGGAAGCCGAACCAACTGGCGCCGCCCATTCTGCACGCGGGGGTCAGAGGTGCGAATCCAGGTGTACCCTGTCGGGGGTGCGTTGATGGTATCGGACCGGCCTTATGATCGGAAGAAGGGGCAAGCCTGAACGGTGGGGAAGCCGGTGCGGCGCAGTCTGGTTGTGCCGGTCACGCGGTCTCGACCGCCGCGGCGCCCGCCAGCCCCAGCTCGGCCACCGCCACCTCGCGCATGCGGTACTTCTGCACCTTGCCGGTGACGGTCATCGGGAAGGCGTCCACGAACTTCCAGTGCCGAGGTATCTTGAACCGGGCGATCCGGCCATCGCAGTACGCGGTCAATTCCTCGGCGGTGGCGCGGGCGCCGTGCTTGACCCGCACCCAGGCCATCACCTCCTCGCCGTAGCGGGCGCTGGGGATGCCGATCACCTGCGCGTCGCCGACCGCCGGGTGGGTCAGCAGGTACTCCTCGATCTCGCGCGGGGAGACGTTCTCGCCACCACGGATGATCATGTCCTTGATCCGGCCGACGATGTTGACGTACCCCTCGCCGTCCAACGTCGCCAGGTCGCCGGAGTGCATCCAGCCGGCGGAGTCGATGGCGTTCGCCGTCGACTCCGGGTCGTCCCAGTAGCCGATCATGACGCCGTAGCCGCGGGTGCAGAGTTCGCCGCGCTCGCCGCGCAGGACGACGCGCCCGGTCACCGGGTCGATCACCTTCACCTCGACGTGCGGGTGGACCCGGCCGACCGTGCCGACCCGCTTCTCGACCGGGTCGTCCAGCGCCGTCTGCGTCGAGATCGGCGACGTCTCGGTCATGCCGTAGCCGATCGTCACCTCGCGCATGTGCATCCGGTCGCGGACCTGCCGCATCGTCTCCACCGGGCACGGCGAGCCGGCCATGACGCCGGTCCGCAGGCTCCGCAGCTCGAACTCGCCGAAGCGGGGGTGCTCCAGCTCGGCGATGAACATGGTCGGGACGCCGTAGAGCGAGGTGCAGCGCTCGGCCTGGATCGCCTCCAGCGTGGCGCCGGGGTCGAACCCCTCGCCGGGGGCGACCAGGCAGGCGCCGTGGGTGGAGCACGCCAGGGTGCCGAGCACCATCCCGAAGCAGTGGTAAAATGGCACCGGGACGCAGACCCGGTCGCGTTCGGTGTAGCCGAGTACCTCGCCGACGAAGAACCCGTTGTTGAGGATGTTGTGGTGCGACAGGGTCGCCCCCTTCGGGAACCCGGTCGTGCCGGAGGTGAACTGGATGTTGATCGGGTCGTCGAACTGGAGTTCCGCTTCACGGGCGGCGAGTTCGGCCCCGGGGACGGACTCGCCGCGGTCGAGGAGGGCGGGCCAGTCGTCGTCGAAGACGATCGCCTCGCGGAGGGCGCCGCACCGCGGCCGGACCTCGTCGAGCATCCGCCGGTAGTCGGCCGAGCGGAACCCGCGGGCCAGCAGCAGCACGCTTACCCCGGCCCTGGTCAGCGCGTACTCGAGTTCGGTTGTGCGGTACGCCGGGTTGATGTTAACGAGGACCGCGCCGATGCGGGCGGTGGCGAACTGCGCGACGACCCACTCGTATCGGTTAGGCGCCCACACGCCGACGCGGTCGCCGCGCCGGACGCCGAGCGCCAGCAGCCCACGGGCGGCGCGGTCGGTGAGGTTCCACAATTCCCGGTAAGTGGTGCGGAAGCCCTGCGAGCAAACGACCAACGCCTCGGCGTCCGGGACGCGCTCAGTAGTGCGGCGAAGGTTCTCGCCGATCGTCTCGCCGAGCAGTGGGACAGACGACGGGCCGCTGGCGTAAGAGAGGGGCATGGCGGCCGACCTTCCGGGCTCGGTGGCGGGCTGGGGGTAGCTCGCCGGCGATCGTACCCGCCCGCGTGGGAGAAGTCGATCGCCCTATACGTTCTTGCGGGCCGGTGATCGGTGGGGTAGCCTGTCAGCCGTCCCGTCGATGAATCCAACCGGCGACCGCGCCCCATTCGCCGGCGCCCCTCAGAGCCCGATCGGCTGTGGAACCGGCCGCACCTCACGCCCTCGGATCAGACGCGAGGAACCGAACCATGAGCACCGCGCCGGACACGGACCGCGGCAGTCAGAGCTTCGCCGAGACCGCCTTGCGCCTCGGCGGCAAATCGGACGAGGAAGTCCGCCGCACGGGGGCGATGGATCGGGCCGACGAGCAGGTCGAAGCCCTGTACGCCGAGCGGCTGCGCACGACCGGCAGCCCAGTTCACCGGGCGATCTGGGACGGGAAGGTGCCACTCGACCTGTTCCAGCCGCCGCCCCTGCCCGCCACGGCTCCTTGCGACGCCGCGATGGACCGCTCGCTGGAAGTCGTCCGCAAGCATCGCGACGCGGGCACCCTTTACGACGCCCAGGGCAAGATCTCGGACGCCACTGTCGATGACCTGTCGCGGGCCGGGTACTGGGGGATGCTGATCGACCCCGAGTACGGCGGCCAGGGCGCGCCGTTCGCCCGCTACGCGCGCTTCCACACGCGCATGTCCACCATCGAGGAGATGGTAGCCGGCATGAGTTCGGTCCACGGCTGCATCGGGGCGGTCGATCCCCTGAGGGCCTTCGGCACCCCGGAGCAGAAGCAGCGATTCCTCCCCCGCATGGCCAGCGGCGAGGTGCGCTCCGCGTTCGCGCTCACCGAGCCGTGCGCGGGGTCCGACCTGACCGCCCTGCGCACGACCGCCGTCGAGGCTGGCGACCACTTCGAGGTGACGGGCGAGAAGCTGTTCATTACCCACTGCCTGCCCGGCCGTACCATCGGACTGGTGGTGATGCTCAACGGCCAGCCGGCGGTCCTGATCGCGGAGTTGCCGCCGCAGGAGAACGAACAGTTCCAGCTCGTCCATTACCAGCTCCGCGCTCTCCGGCGCGGGTTCAACAACGGGCTGCTGTTCCAGAACTTCCGGGTGCCGCGGGAGAACCTGTTGACCCCACCACAGGGGAACGGGCTGACCATCGCCTACCACGGGCTGAACCTCGGCCGGGTGGCGGTGTGCGCCGGGGCGGCCGGCACGATGCGGGTCATGCTCGCCAGCATCCTCCCCTGGGCCGAGTTCCGCCGCACGTATGGCCGGCCCATTGCCACCCGCGAGCTGGTGAAACGGCGGATCGCCCGCCTGGCGGGTCTCATCGCGGGAGCGGACGCACTGGTGGCCTGGTGCTCCTGGCTGATCGACGAGGGCTACCGCGGCGAGCTGGAGTGCATTGTCGCCAAGGTCTTCGGCAGCGAGTCGCTGAAGGAGGCCGCGGTCGAGTTGCTCATGAAGACGCACGGCGGCCGGGCCTTCCTCGCCGGGCACCTGTTCGGCGACAACGTCCACGACCTCCTGGCCCCGTGCATCTACGAGGGCGAGGGCGAGATGCTCGGCATGGCCTTCTTCAAGTCGATCGCCAAGGAGCACGGCAAGGCGTACTTCGAGCCGATCGGCCAGGCCCTCCAGCGGCACCAGATGAAGACGCTCAGCCCGGCCAACCCGGCACACCTGTGGCGGCTGCGCCGCGAGCTGTGGTCCTACGGCAAGTGGAGAGCGGGTCAGACGTTCACCGGCCGCGACCACGGGCCGGTCGCCGGGCTGAACCCGACGTTGCAGGCGCACGTCGATTTCGCCCGGGAGAGCTTCGCCCGGCTCCGCAAAGAGATCAGCGCGGCGATGGCGAAGCACCAGTTGAAGCTCGCGGACCGGCAGTGCCGCATGACCGAGCTATCGCAGCGGGCGCAGGACACAGTCGTGCTGCTGGTGACGGCCCTGTGGGGGCACCAGCAGCAGAACGAGACCGCGGCGGCCGCGGCGGACGTCCTGTGCCAGGACCTGCGGCGCAAGCTCACCGGCGAGCGGCCGACCGACCAGTACTTCCGCGACGTGGGCCGCCTCGCCGACCTCGTCCTCGCGGGCGGCTTCGAGTCGCTGACTGGCGTCCACAGGGAGGAGATCCTGATGCGCTACGAGGACAAATCGTAGCCCGACTCTCCGAGTCGGGTGCTTGCCGACCCGACTCGGAGAGTCGGGCTACGTGGTGCGCGGACGCTGCATGTCCCGGGTCACGGTCTGCGAGGCGGCGAACAGCACCACGACCAGGGCCGCGTTCAGGGCGGGAACGAGGTACATCGCGTCATGCAGGCCGACGGCCTTATGCAATTCGGTCACGGTCTCGGCGCCATCGGCGGCCGCGGCCCGGCGGGCAAGGTGGTCGCTGACCCAGCCCGTAGCCACTGGGCCGAGGACACCCCCCAGGCAGTACATGGCGAAGAAGTAAATGGCCATGGCCGTGCCGCGCATTGCCGGCTCGATGATGTCCTGGATGGTGGCGTACACGGTGCCGTAGTAGGCGTAGAGCAGCAGGCAGCCGGGCAGGAGGCCGGCGACGCACAGCCCCACCGCGCCGCGGGGGGCCGCCAGACCCAGGAGCAGGCACGGGACCGCCGCCGCCAGCGCGAGCCAGGCGACGTGCAGTCGGCCGCTGACGCGGTGCCGGAACGCGCGGTCGCCCAGCCAGCCCCCCGCGAAGATGCCCAGCGCGCCGACGCCGTAGACCAGTCCGCCGACGGTCCCCGCTTGCGCGATCCCGATCTCGTGGTAGCGGATCAGGAACGAAGCGAGGAAGGTCCCCAGCGCGTACATGTTGAAGTTGTGCAACGCACCGGAGACAATGATCCACCACATGGTCGGCAGGCCGAGCACGCGACGCGCCACGGCGGCGAAGGGCATCGGCCCCGCCGCCGGGGCGGCCGGGTCCGCGGCGCCGCGGGCCGGGTCGAGCACGAACAGGGCGGCGACCGCCAGGACCAGGCCCGGCACCCCGGCGACGTAGAACGCCGCCGGCCAGCCGTGGCGCTCCGCGACGGCCCCGCTGACGAAGAAGCTCAGCGCCAGCCCGATCGGGAGGCCGAGCATGAACACCGACATCGCCCGCGCCCGGCGTTCGGCCGGGACGAGGTCTCCGATCAGCGAGCTGGCCGCGGGGGCGCAACTCGCCTCGCCGACCCCGACCCCCAGCCGCAGCACGAACAACGTCCAGAAGTTCCCCGCGAACCCGGAGGCGAACGTCAGCAGGCTCCAGAGGCCGACGCCCGCGGCCAGGACCCACTTCCGCCGCCAGCGGTCCGCCAGCTGGCCCAGCGGCAGGCCGACGACCGCGTAGAGCAGGATGAACCCCGTCCCCAGCCAGCCGAGCTGGCCGTCGGACAGGTTCCAGTCCGTGCGGATCTTCTCCTGGACCGCGCCCAGCACCTGTCGGTCGTAGAAGTTCACCGTGTTGATGCCGACGAGCACGCAGAAGGTGAAGACCAGGTGGGGTGTCTTGGGCATGGACCGTGTCCGCCGGTGGCGATGGGGTCGGACGAGTATGCCCGCACGGACGGCGGCCTGTCAATGAGCCGGGGGGAGTTCGTCATGAGAGAAGCCGTCGTCGTCGCCAGCTCGCGGACGCCGCTGGCGAAGTCGTTCCGCGGGTCGTTCAACCTGACGCGGCCGGGTCGAGCTGGGGCACCTTGCGCTGGACGTCGGTGATGCAGTGCGCGGCCAGTTC
>DATLIF010000092.1:0-23193 GCA_035539575.1 Fimbriiglobus sp.
ACCGATACGAGGATCCTGAACCTGGTCTAACGGGATTTGAACAGCGACCGGCACGGGCGATGGCCCGTGCCGGTCTGCTTACTAATGAGTACTCAGTAGTCAGTACCCGGCGGTCGGCGCCCAGCCTTCCGCTCGGACTGCTGCTTCTTTGCGGCCAGCCGGCGCGTCTTGGAACCCTTGGTCGGTTTGGTTGGTTTGCGCGGCTTCGGCGGAGTGGCGGCCCGGCGGATCATGGCGGCAAGTTTGGCCAGGCAGTCCTCGCGGTTGCGCCCTTGGTCGCGGAACTTCTCGGACGTGACCAGCAAGTCCCCGTCGGTCGTGACGTAAGACGGGTGAGCGGCCCGGATTCGGTCCTTGACCGCCGGGGGTACGCTCGGGCTGGCGTCCAGCGCCCAACGGAGGACGACTTTTGACGCTACTTTGTTGACGTTCTGACCGCCGGGGCCGCCGGAACGCGCGTACGCCCAGCTCAACTCCGCGTCCGGGATGGCGATGGCCGGTGTGATCTGTAGCACGCCTCGACCCCTCCTCGTGGCCGCAGCCCGTCTTGACGCCCGAACCGGGCGTGGCCTACCATCCACCGTTCCCGTTCTACGGCAAGGGGGCCGCCCGGACATGGCGACGGACGTGCACATCGGCGGACGGCTGGAGACGGTCGCCCCGCGTCGGGTGACCGACGCCGCGGACCGGGTCCGTCTGTTGATTCTGGTCGCGGTCGCCGTCGCGGTACACGGGTGGCTGCTGACGCACACCAAGATGACGGCCCGTGACAGCATCGGGTTCGCCCGCATCGCCTTACAGTTCGAGCACCCGAAGGCCGCAGGGTTAGAGGACGTGGTCGCGGTCCTCAAGCACGCCCAGCACCCGCCGGGCTACCCGCTGGCCGTTCTGGCGGCGTCGTGGCCGGTCCGGGCCGGGTATGACGCCGACCTTCCCGACCAGATGCTCTTCAGTGCGCAGGTCGCAAGTGGCATCGCCGCGATCCTCCTCGTCTTCCCGACATACTGGCTCGGCCGGCTGCTCTTCGGCAAGTTCTGTGGGTTCGCGGCGGCCCTGCTGGTCCAGGTCCTCCCGGTGATGGCCGAGGTCACATCGGACGGGCTTACGGAGGCGCTCTATCTCCTGGGCCTGGGCACCGCGTTGTTGCTCGGGACCCGGGCCGTCAAGTCACCGACTGTCGGCGGGTTTCTGTTGTGCGGGCTGGCGACCGGGATGACATACCTGGTCCGTCCCGAGGGGTTGCTGGTAGCAGGGGCGGTCGGACTGGTGGCGGTCGCGATGGGTCTCGTCGGGAGGTGGACCCGATCCCAGGCCGCCGCAGGGGTCGCCGCGCTGGCCGTGGGGGCGGTCCTGCCGGCCGTGCCGTACATGGTGTTGATCGAGGGGATCACCAACAAGCCGGCCGGGAAGGCGATTTGGGAACATATGATCAAGTCCCCGCGGGAGATTATCCTCGGCGGGGGCCGCGTTTCGGCAGCGCCGCAAGCGGGGCCGCCGGTCGCCGCGTGGTACGTCCCCGACGAGGACGGCCCGCTGGCCGCATGGGTGGTGGGGGCCGTGACCAAGGAAGCGGTCAAGGCGTTCCACTACGTCCCGGCCGTGCTTGCGGTCGTGGGGGTCGTCCTCGCCGGCCGCCGGCTGCGGGCCGAGCCGTGGGTGTGGGTGCCGCTCGTGTACGGCGTGGCGATACTCGCGGTCATCACGGCGATGGCGTACGTCGGCCAGAACAGCGAGGGCGGACGGCAACACTACGTCTCGGAGCGGCACACGCTGCCACTGGTATACGTCGGGTGCTTCTTCGCCGCCCTGGGGATCGAGCAGTTTCCCGGGCTGTGGGTGCGCGTCTCGCTGGTCGGCCGCTGGCCCGGGCACCCGGCGGTCGCCTGGGTCGTGTTGCTCGGGATCGTCGCGTCCTCGGTGCCGAAGCTGGTCAAGCCGCTGCACGCCAACCGCGAGGGTCACGACCACGCCGGGCGTTTTCTCCGCGACCACCTCCACGAGCAGGACACCCTGATCGATCCCTTCGAGTGGGCGCAGTTCTACTCCGAAAGGGCGCTGCGGACGATCCCGCCGGACCCGCCGCCGGTCGCCGGCCGGTATCGGTGGGCGGTGCTGGAACAGGGCGAGTCGCCGCACTCCCGGCTGCACCGGCTCCAGCCGGCGCTGGATGTGGCTCGGGACGGCAAGAACAAGGCGGAGGTCGCGTTCGTCTGGCCCGAAGGCCCGGTCGAGGACGCGAAGGTGGTGGTCTACAAGCAGCGTATCACGGAAGCGGACCAGGCCGCCTACGAGGCTGCCAGGAAGGCGGCCGAGGACGCGGCGAAGAAGGCCGCGGATCAGTGATCGAAGAGTTTAATTAGCTCCGTCACGCTCGTCAGGTTCTCCAGGTCCCAGCACCTCGCCAGAACCGCGTCGGCCCTGGCTTTGCCGTAGCGCGGCTCCACCATCGTGCGGAACTTCCGCTCGACCTCCGCGTCGGTCATCGGGTTGCCGGCGTGGCCGCGTGGGAACTCCACCTCCTTTGTGAGTGTCCGCCCGTCATCGAGAAGAAGCGTGATCCGGTTCGGGATGCCGGCCGGGTAGCGCGTGCTCAGCGCGTCGTCGAGGTGGACCTTGACCTTCGCCGTGAACGCGACCAGTGCCGGGTCGGTGAACCGCGTCTCGTCGAAGGTGGCGAGCGTCACGTCCCCGTCGTGCAGCGCCGCGGCGGTGCAGTATGGCAAGCTGTGGTCGGCCGTCTCGCGGGTCTTCGGCGCCCACGCCTCCTTGTACTTGCCGATGATGTTGTAGCTCGCCTCGAAGGTGTGGATGTCGATCTCCGCGACCCGCGACACGTCGCCGCCGAGTTGGTCGCGGAGCTGGATGGCGGCGTCGATGGCGCTCTGGGAGTGGTACTCGGCCGGCCAGAACTTGATGTAGGTCTTGTTGATCATGAACCCGTCGGTGTTGCCCGGCTCGGCCCCGAACGGGGCCGGGTCGAACGGCCCGCGGGTGACGAGGTTGAAGAACCCCAGATCCCCCTCGAAGATCGGGGCCGGCCCGGTCAGCCCCTCGGCGGCGAGCGTGGCCGCGAACACCCCGTTGCGGGCGGCGTTGGCGAACGCGCACCCCTTCCACTCGCTCAGCTCGCCGGACCGCGTCTGCCGCAGGGCGATGTTGCAGACGCCGGCGATCCCGACCGCGTGACCGATCTTCGCCGGGTCGAGGTTCATCAGCTTGCAGGCCGCGACGGCGGACGAGATGGCCCCGTAGGTGACGTGATCGACGCCGTACTGGCGGAGGCTGGCCGCATCGCAGAACCGGCACTGGACCTCGTAGGCGAGGACCGCCGCGGCGATCAGGTCGCGGCCCTTCGCCCCGACCGCCTCGCCGACGGCCAGCACCGGGGCGAGGTTGTCCGACGGGTGGGCCGGCTCCTTCGCCAGGTACGTGTCGTTGAAGTCGAGGTAGCGGATGAGCAGGCCATTGACGAAGGTGGCCCACTCCGGGCTGGACCGTCCGCCGCCGAGGACCGACGCCGCCGGGTCGCCGGAGACGCGGAGGGCGCACTTCTTGGCGACATGGTACGCCTCGCTGGGCATGGCCCCGACGGCAGTGGCGAACGAGTCGATGAATCGCCGCTTGGCTTCGTGGACCGCCTCGCGGGTGAGTTGGTCGAACGTGAGTGTATTGGCGTAAGCGGCTAGCCGCTGGGCAAGGGTCTGGGTCATGGGTACTCCTGGTGGCACGGACCCGACGCGGGAGTTATACAGAACCCATTGCCCTCGGCCGGTTTCCCCGCAATCTCAAGCCGGGATGAGAAAAGCTGTGCCTGTAAGCCCGCCTGACGGATCATTTGACATGAGCAGCCCAGGGGACGCGCGGCCAGATTGGCTCGCTTTGACCAGTGCGGCTGCCACCGCCGGACTGAACCTTGCCCTGCCCAACGGTTGGCCGACCGCCGTCTTCATCGCCGCGTCCTGCGTCCTCTGGGCTGCGTACGTTATCGTGCAGGCCCGCCGACATGAGAATGTACTCCGCGATTGGGGCTTCCGTGCCGACAATTTCGCCGGACCAGGCACGGCGTCCGCAGTGATATTAGTTCTCACGGCGACTGTCTTCGCGGTGTACGCTTACCAACACGGCAACCTCAGGTTCCCGCCGCATGTCCTTTTTCTGTTGCTCCTCTACCCAGTCACGGTGTCGTCCAACAGTTCTTGGCGCTGGCCGTGGTGGTGGGCAACCTTGAGCATGTGCGAGTATTCCGCCGCAGGAGATGGCTGGTCATCCCGATCGGGGCGGCGCTGTTCGGTGCGGCTCACGCTTTCGACATGCGACTGGTCGTTGCCACATTTCTACTGGAGCTGGTAGTCATCCCGCTGTACTTGTGGCGACGTAACCTGTGGGCGTACGGAGTGCTTCACGGTTGGATCGGGGCGCTGTTCTGGTTGTGGGTGCTGGGTCGGGACCAGTGGGTGGAGAACTTCGGACACTAGGCGCCGGGAGGTTAGCCGAGGTATCCCTCCACCTCGCAGATGACCCAAACCTCTTACAGAAAGGACGAAAGTTGCGGGCCGGCCATCGGCCAAGTAAACTGCCAGGATGAGTACGATTCACGAAATCGAGCAGGCGATCCGAAAGCTCGAACCCGCTGATCTAGCGGCCTTCCGGGCGTGGTTCGCCGCGTTCGACGCCGACGCCTGGGACAAGCAACTGGACGACGATGTCGCGGCCGGGCGGCTGGACCGGCTGGCTGAGGAGGCCCTGACCCTGTCCCAATCGGAACGGCTGGAACTGGCCGGGGCATTGCTGGCGGCGTCCGATCCGACTCCGCCCGAGCCGACGGGCGACGCCTGGGTGGACGAACTCCGCCGGCGGTCGGCCCAGATCGACACCGGCGAGGCTACATTGTCCCCGTGGCCGGAGGTCAAGCGGCGGGTGCGGGACCGGGTCGAAGGACGGGCCGATGGCTGAGGTGTTCCTCCACCCCGCAGCCGAAGCCGATTACGAAGCCGCGTTGGCCTGGTATCTGGCTCGAAGCCCGAAGGCTGCGGCCGGGTTCGAGGCCGCGGTAGAAAAGGCGATTGAAGCGGTCCGAGACTTTCCGGAAGCCTACCCATTGCGGGATGACCGGCACCGGCACTGCCCGCTCCGGCGATACCCATACGCGCTGGTGTACCGGGCGGACGGCGACCGGGTGCGGGTGGTGGCCATTCCCCACGACCGCCAACTTCCGCGCGACTGGTCCGAGCGCGACTGATCAACCCTTGTTACGCCGCCCGCGCGGTCCGAGCCATCGCCGGGAATAGCTCCGCCCGCAGCGCCCGTAACCCCTCGGCAGCGCCGCGGATCGCCCGCGGGCCGAGAACCGTTCTCAGCTTGAAGCGGTCGAGCCACACCCGCGACGGCCGCGGGTCGTCGGCAAACTCGGCGGCCGGGACGCCGCGGATCAGGTCCACATCGTAGCCGAAGACGTGCGCCGCCAGCCGGGCGAAGGTGAACTCGGTGTGCCGGTCCGGGCCGACCACGTGGACCGTGCCCGTCTGCCCGAGTCGGGCCAGTTCCACCGCTACTTCCGCGAGGTCCGGGCCGTAGGTCGGCTGGCCATGTCGGTCGGTCGCCACCTGGGACGGCTTGCCCGCCGCGAACGCCTTCGCCAGTCGGCAGCCGCGGTTGCGGCCGCGCTCCTCGGGGCCGTACACCCAGCCGGTGCGGACGATCAGGTGCCGGTCGGGCAGGGCCTTCCGCACGACCGCCTCGGCTTCGGCGTGGCAGCGGGCCAGCGCACCGGCCGGAGCCAGCGGGTCTTCCTCACGCCGGGCGGTCGGGCACTCGCCGAACACCTCGTCCGACGAGAACTGCACCAGCGTCCCGCCGTGACGGCCGACCGCGTCAGCCACCAGTTGCGTTCCCTCGACAGTTATCTGCCGGCACTCGTTCGGGTGGGCCTCGGCGTACCCGCCGCAGGTCAGCCCGGCTGCGAGGAAAGTCACATCCGGCTGGTAGTCGGCGATCAACTCCTCCACGGCATCGGCGTCACGGACGTCTAGCGGGGCGTACTCCGGCTGCGGCCAACGGTAATAGGTGCCCAGGTGGGCCAGCCCGCGATCAACACACGCAGCGATGAGATGCGACCCGATCTGGCCGGTGGCGCCGAGGATAAGGCAACGCATGTTAGCAACTCCAGGGGTGTATCGATTCACGCCGCGAACCGGGCGGGGATTACCGCCTCCGCCGCGGCGGGAGTGTGGAAGAATCGGCGATACCAGCCGACGGTCTCGGCGGCAGCGTCCAGCAGCGGGACGGCGGACTGATCCCTCACCCCCGGCCCCTCTCCCGCAAGGGGAGAGGGGTGATAAGGCGCGGTCAGCACCTCAAACAAGTCGGCCCCTGTCGCTGTGGCGGGAAAGGGCATCGCGCGGCCGGCCCACGCCTCCGGGTCGCCGGCCAGACACTCGGCCAGAGTCAGGCACGCCCGGGCCGCGTCGCGGACGTACAGGTACGGCTCGGTCCGCTCGTGGTCGCGCGGCGGCTCGATCGGTCGGCCGGTCAGGACGGCACGCAAGGTCCACGGCACCAGTCGCGACCAGGTCCGGTCGCCGCCGCCGAACAGCCGCGGCAGCACCGCCACGCCGGTTGCGAGGCCGGTTTGCCGGGCGAACGCGGCGGCTACATCCGCGCGGCCGGTGGCGTCTCCGGTCGGGATCGGGAGTACGACTTCCGCGGCCGGTGACGCCCGCCGGATGGCGGTGAGCAGCGTCCGTGCCCAGCGAGCGGCCAGGTGGCGGGACGGGTCGGATGGGGTGGCGAGCGCGACGGCTGGTGTCGCGAGGTGGAAGACAGTCTCGATGCCGTGGACGGCGAGCGCGGATTCCAGTCGCCAGCGGTCCTCGACCCGACCGCGGACGACCGTTATGCGCTCGAAGAGGCGATCGTCGAACAGGTCCGACGGCCGGACGCGGTCGCGGACCAGCCCGACCACGACGGCCCCGCGCCCGAGCAGTTCCCGGACGACCCAGGTTCCGAGGAACCCGGTGCAGCCGGTGACGAACACCCGGCGGCGGTGCCAGAATGAGGGCGACGGTCGGTCCATCCAGCCGCCCCTCCCTGGGCAGCGATCGGTTCGCAATGTGGCCGCGGTGGTCGGCGAGTCCGTGCCGGCGCGAGCCCGCGGTGAACGAGAACCTTACAGTGGCGCCCGCCCGGCGGTCAAGAGGAGTGGGACTGATCGCGGTCCCGCGGCCAGAAGATCAGCACCGTCAGGAACGCGACCAGCGCCGGGATGCCGGCCACTGCCAGCACCCATTCGTAGCGGTCGCGTAGCGAGTCGGTGACGGCGCCCTGGACGACGTACACTATCCCGAGGTAGATCGAGTTGAGTAGCCCGAGCGTGCCGGTCACTTTCCCCTGGTGCCGGCCCGACACCTCCTGGCTGAGTGCGAAGTACGTCGCGAACAGCCCCAGCGCACCAAACCCCGTGACGAAGATCACCGCCAGCACGGCGTCGCGGCCGAGGAACGGCATCAGCGCCGAGGTCAGTACCAGCCCGACGCCGACGCCGAACGTCGTCAGCCGGCTGCGGAACAGGTCCACCCGCGCCCGGGTCAGACCCAGGACCGTCAGCCCGACCGTCCACGAGCCGACGTCCGCGACGAGGTAGTACGTGAACGTCAGCCACTGCATGTCCGACTTCGAGTACCCGAGTTGCGTCTCCAGGTACAGCGGCAGCCAGACCCGGAACGTGTGCCAGGTGGTGTTTACCCCCGTGACCAGCACGATCAGGATGTAGAACTTCCGGTTGAGAAAAACTTCCCAGAACGACCCGCCGCCGGCGGTCCGGTCGCTGGCGCTGCGGACCGCGTGCTCCGGGTCGAGCACGCGGCCCGGCACGGTGAAGACCCACAACACCGCCCAGACGATCCCGATTAGCCCGATCACCCGGAACGGCAACTGCCAGGCGAACGGGTCGCCCGGGATGGTCCACGCCAGGCACAGGGCGACGATCCCCGGGGTGAGCATCGCGCCGAGTCCGGTCCCGCTCTGGAAGATCGCCACCCCAAACGACCGCTCCTGCGGCGGCATCACCTGCCGGACGGTGCGGATGCCACACGGCCAGTTGCCGGCTTCGAACAGCCCGAGCATCACCCGGCACGAGAGCAGGAACGTGTAAGTTTGCGAGAACCCGGTCAGGAACCCGGCGGCCGACCACCCGAGGACCGAGAGCGGGTACATCCACCGCACCCCGATCCAGTCCACGAGGATCCCGGTGACGACGGCCCCGATGCCGAAGGCCAGCACGAACCCGCTTTCCAGCCACCCGTAGTCGGTGTTGGACAGGGCGAACGTGGTCTTGATGGCGGCGGCGGTCTGGTTGAGGGCGACCCGGTCGAGGTAGTTGATGGTGGTCGCCCCCAGCAAGAGGGCGGCGACCCACCACCGCCACGGTGACGGGGAACCAGGCTCGGGTGAGGACATCGTCGGCCTCGTCGGGAGGGGTGCCGAAGTGCCCCAGGATAACACCCGCGCTTCCCGATTCCCACGACCTGAGGGATTCAGGCCATCCGGCCGGTGTCCACTTTCGTCTACTTGCACCACGTATGGGCAGTCAGGCACTCACCATTTTTGGTCAGGCGATCAGATAGGGTGTGCTGATCGCCTGATCGCCTGATCGCCTGACTGCCATTCCGGCAGCCGCCGGGAGGACCGAATCACACCCCGTGTTTAGCCCGTCGCCGCAAGGGTCGCCGGGGTGAAAGCCAGCGCCGCGGCCTTCGTCAAGAGCCTCGCCTTCTCGGCGGCGTACTTCTTGAACCATGCCGTCACCAGCAACACGCTATCGACGGTGTGGTCCGTCACCGCAACGCCGCCCGGTGCAGCGAAGGCCTGCTCGATAGCTTCGACGGCAGCACATCTCGTCGTCGGGCAGGCCGGCTCGCGCAAGGCTGCCCACACCTCGCCGCCGTGGATCAAATACCACAGAGTCCTGCCTGCCGGGCCAGTCAGCGGGTAGACGAACGAACCGCCCTGCCGTGCCGTCCGCAGGAACCGCAACCGGTCGTCCAGCCACGACAGCAGTTGAAGTCGGTCCCGAACTGCCGTCGCCTGTTCGAACCGCAACTCGGCGGCAGCGGCCGTCATCCGTCGGGTCAGCTCTGTTAACAACGATCGGTCCCGGCCGTCGAGGAACGCCTTCGCGGCTCGCACACTGGCCGTGTACTCCTTCCGGGTACACAGCCCGCCGCACGGACCGTGACAATTGGCGATGTCGTACCGCAGGCACTTCGCGGACCGGTCGCCGTCGAATAACTCCGGCTGGTCGGCGAACGCCAGCCGCACGGTGGATGGGCAGTCGCGGAGCTTGAACCAGTCGTTGAGCCGGCGCACGGCGTCGGTGGCGCGGTCGCGGCCGACGAGCGGACCGTACCGGGCGACCTCCTTGCCGGTCGGGTCGCGGGACAGGTATGCGTACGGGGCCGGCGTCTTGCCGAGACACAAATAGACGTAGCGCCGCGGCCCCGGCTGGCCGAGTACGTTGAACCGCGGCCGGTGCCGGCGGATCAACTCCAACTCGCGCAGCAGCGCGGCGAACTCGTCGTTGGTTTCCTCCCAGAGTAGCGTGCGCGTGTGGTCGAGGATGCGGCCGGCCTTCGGGTCGCGGCTGTTGGTGCGGAAGTAGCTCAGGAGCCGCGCGCGGAGGGACTTCGCCTTGCCGACGTAGATCAGCTTGCCCCGCGCGTCGAGCATCCCGTAGACGCCCGGTAGTTTCGGGGCGTGGGTCTTCATGTCGCGGCCGAGCTTCGCCTGCGACCGACCGCGGACACGGTGGCCGACCGGCACTTCGTCGGTCGGGCGGAACCGGCTGGGGCCGAACCCGGCGAACGGCTCGGCGGCGAAGAGCCCGTCCTGGGCGGGCGGCATGGCTATGCCCTTCCGGGGGACAAATGTTCCGGTGATTGTACCGGAACATTCCGCCCTCGCAACGCACACCTGGGACCGCGGCCGTCCCGGCCGCTCTTGCTGCCGCGGTCGGGGGGCGTCCCGGTACAGAGCGACTGCCCAGACCGGTGAAGGTGGTGCGGCCGGGACGGCTGCGGTCCCAGGGACGGTTTACGCGATCTTGACGTGCGCCGCGTCGGCGTACCGCACGCGGACGTGGTAGACGGCAATCAGCCCCTTGGCGATCGCGTCCTCGATCGCCTTGAGTTCGGAGAGCGTCAGGCCGCTGTCGTCGAACTGGCCGTCCAGCAGCCGCTTTGTTGCCAGTTCGTGGACCAGCTTCCGCAGCGCCGCCGGGGTCGGTGCGGTCAGTGCCCGGCCGGCGCTCTCGGCAGCGTCGGCCAGCATCAGGATACACCCCTCCTTGGACTGCGGCTTCGGACCGGGGTAGCGGAATGTCGCCTCCAGCCCCTCCGGCACGGCCTCGCCGGCGTGCAGCCGCAGCGCCTCCCGGTAGAAGTACTCGACCAGGGTCGTGCCGTGGTGCTGGCGCACGAAGTCCACGACGGGTCGCGGCAGCCCGTACTGTTCGGCCAGCGCCACCCCGTCCTTGACGTGGCCGATGATGACCAGCGTCGAGAGCGCCGGGCCGAGCTGGTCGTGGGCGTTCGACCCGGCCTGGTTCTCGATGAAATAGTGCGGTTTGAGCATCTTCCCGATGTCGTGGTAGTAGCAGCCGACTCGGGTCAAGAGCGGGTTGGCCCCGATCGCTTCGGCCGCCCCCTCGGCCAGCGTCGCCACGGTCATGCTGTGCGTGTACGTCCCGGGCGCCCGGCGGATCAGCTCCTGCAAGAGCGGGTGCGAGTTGTCGGCCAGCTCCAGCAGGCTCACGTCGGTGACGACCCCGAAGGCTCGCTCGATCAGTGGCAGGCACCCGGTCAGGATGCACCCGGCCATGACGGCCCCGATCAGATTGCGGCTGGCGTCGATCAGCACGAACCGCAGCGTCTGACCGGTCAGCACCTCGGCCGCCGCGGTCATCACCGCGAACGCGACCCCGGCCGCCAGACCGACCTCGACCGGCCGGGTCCGCGTCCGCACCTCGCGCATCGCCAGCACCGCCGTCCCCAGCCCGCCGAGGTGGACCAGCAGCGGCGTCAGGTCCATCCCCTGCGACAGCGCCATCAGGATGGTCAGGCAGACCGACATGAAGAGCGCGAACGGAGGGTTGTAGGCGATGGTCAGCACCATCGCAGTGAACGTGAGCGGGATGACGGCCACGTGCCACGGCCCGACGTTGAGCCGGTCAGCCAGTGCGAATGTGACCACCACCAGGGCCGAGACGCCGACCACCGAGGGGAAGCTACTGGTCAGTGCCGGCTGGAACCGGATCGAGTAGGCAGTCACGGTGACGGCCAGCAGACCGACGATCAGGAACACGGACGCCCGCCGGCCTCCCAGCCACACCGATGAGAGGGATCGGACGTAGGCCGCGTGCTCGGCCCGCAGGACGGCGAGTTTCTCCGGGCTGATCGGCTCGTCGCGGCGGACGATCACCATCCCGGCCGGGTAGCTGTGGACGACGACCGGTTGGGGCGGCGGGTCGCCACCGGGGGCCGGTTGCCGTTCGGCATCTTCCCGGGCCTGGGTGGTTTCGGGGTCGTCCACGAGGTCGAACGCGACCCGGGCCCGCGCGTCCCGGGGGACCGTCTGGCCGACCCGGAACGGCAGCGGCGGCCCGTCCCCGGCGACCAGCAGGGCCAGTGCGACGCACGCCGCCACGACCACCGCCAGACGGGCGAGCACGTCCCGCCGCAAGAGTGTGTGCCAGTCCACCGCATCGCTGCGGGACGACCGCCGACGGCCGTCCCACTGGGCCAGCCGGGGGGACCTCCGGTTCGCGGGCAGGAACATCCGTGGTTCTACCGGCGGTCCGACAGCCGCCGCGACCTGCGGCGGGGCAGGGGGCCGGACCGGGGCGGCCGGTATAGCGGGTGGCGTTGGCGAAGGGAACGGCAACCTGTGTCAGGGTGGGTCGAGCGAGTCTTCGAGCGCCGACCCACCGGGGAGCGCAACGGTGGGTCGGCGCCCGCAAAGCCGGGCTGGACCCACCCTACCGGGTTACTCCCGCCCGGCGGGCTTGCGCGGCTTGTGGCCGCCCTCCTCCTCGTACGCGGCGACGATCTTCTGCACCAGTGGGTTGCGGACGATGTCCGACTCGTCCAGGTGGAGGATCGAGATGCCGTCGATGTTCCGCAGCCGGTGGACCGCATCGGCCAGCCCGCTACGGATCGTCCGCGGCAGGTCCACCTGGGTCATGTCCCCGGTGACGACGATCTTCGCCCCGTGGCCCATCCGGGTCAGGAACATTTTCATCTGCGCCACTGTCGCGTTCTGTCCCTCGTCGAGGATGATGCAGGCGTTCGAGAGCGTGCGGCCCCGCATGTAGGCCAGCGGCAGGATCTCGATGATGTCGTTCTCCATGTACCGCCGGACGTGTTCCGGCTCCATGATGTCGTTGAGCGCGTCGAACAACGGCCGCAGGTACGGGTTGATCTTCGCTACCAGGTCCCCGGGCAGGAAGCCCAGCCGTTCGCCGGCCTCCACCGCCGGGCGGACCAGCACGATCTTCTTGACCTGCCCCGACCGTAGCAGCGTCACCGCCCAGGCGACGGCCATGTAGGTCTTGCCGGTCCCGGCCGGGCCGACGCATAGCACCAGGTCGTGCGCCTTGAGCGCCTGGACGTACCGCCCCTGGCCGTCGGTGCGCGGGCGGAGATACTTGCCGCCCTCGACCGCCCCGAGCGTCGTCGGCCCGCTCCGGGCGTCCCCGCCGCGGACCACTTCCAGAACCGTCCGCACGTCCTCGGCGACGAGTTGGCCGTTCTTGCGCATCACCGTCCGCAACTGGGCGATGGCCCGCTCGGCCTGCTCGACGGCGGTCTCGCTCCCTTCGAGCTGGAGCAGGTCCCCGCGGGCGACCACCCGGACACCCAGCCCGTCCCGCAGCGCACGCAGATACTGGTCGCGCGGGCCGAACAGGATCACTGCCTCCTCGCGGCTGTCCAGGGTCAGGGTTCGGGAGACGGTCGGGGCGTCGGGCATGGCAAGTTCCGTGGGGGACGGGTCTGGACGGACACATGACACCAGGTCAAGTTATCACGGCCCGGAGGATTTTGCCCCGGACGGTTGCCTCAGTCCAGGCGGATTCCGGAAGGGAAACGACGCGAGCCCCCGGTTGGGTCCGGGGGCTCGGGGCGCGCCGATTCGTCGGGCGAACTACTGATCCTTCTTCTCGGTCGTCTCGGACTTCTCGGTCCGCTTCTCCGTGGTCGTCTCCGTGGTGGTGGTCTTCTCCGCACCGGTCTGCGTGCCGGCGTCGTACCTGGAGATCACCGTCCGCACCTGCTCGACGATCCCGTCGGACTCGCTGTCGTCCCGGATCACCACGAACGCCGCGTTCCCGATGGACCTCGTCCAGTTGTTAATCCGCAGCTCGGACAGTGTCCGGCTCACCTGCTGGAGCTTGTCCTGGCGGATCGGGAGCATGTGCATCCCGTCGAAGTCCACCTGCTTGAGCTGGTTGTCGGGCACATCCAGTGACTTGACCAGCTCCTCGGCCTTGCGGACCTTCTCCTCCGGCCCGCGGACGAAGAACAGCTTCGCCTGCGGGTCGAAGGACACCAGCAGGTGGCTATCCGTGGAGGGGTAGCTGCTGGTCCGCTGGGTCGTCGAGATCGGCTGGGCGGGCTGCGCGACCCCGACCCGGACCGGGTAGCCGCCCGGGCCGATCACGACCGTCGAGGCCATCACGGCTGGCTGCGGCTCGTTCCACTGCTTCGTGAGGATCTGGTTCATCTCCTCGGGGTTGCGGTGTTTCAACTCGAAGACCTTGACCGTCCACTTGGCCTTCTCCGCCTTCGCGTCCGGCTTGTCGGTGGTCCGCTCCTGGGCTGGCTGGGCCTGGTTTGTCCTCTCGGCGGCCCGCTCCTGGGCCGGCCGGGCCGGGTCCTGTCGCTCCTGGGCGAAGGCGGGCGCCGGTAGCGCGAGCGCCGCCCCGAAAACCGACCCCAACCCCAGGCGTCGTAACATTTGGCCCGTCATGCAATCACTCCTCGTTGTCTGGTGGCCCCGTCGGGCCTCGAACGCGCACGGCGACCCACCGCGGGTCACCCCGGCAAGCGAGACGCAAATGCAATACCGGTCCTGCCGTGCGTGCCGATTCCAACGGTCGTATGGTGAGATGTGCAGAAAGTTGCGTGCCGTCCGCGAAGGGTGTTGCCCGGTTTAGCGCGGGATCGCGGTGAACCACAAGTAGGCCACCGGGCCGGCGAAGAGGACCGAGTCAATCACATCGAGGACGCCCCCGAACCCGGGGATGCTTTTCGCAGCGTCCTTCGTCAGACAGTCGCGCTTGATCAGCGACTCGGCCAGGTCGCCGAGCACCCCGGCCAGGCCGACCGCCAGCCCGAACGCGACCGCCTCGCCGACACCGTATCGAAACAGCGGCCCGGCGAACGACAGCCCGACCGCTGTTAGTACCGATGCGGCCATCCCACCGATGAACCCCTCCCATGTTTTCTTCGGGCTTAGCAGTGGGGAGAACGGCCGCCGGCCGAGGAACCGCCCGGTGAAGTACGCCCCGATGTCGCCGACCTTCGGCACGAAGATGGTCGCGGTCAGTGCCAGCCCCGACCACTCCGGCGGTAGCCAGCGCAGTTTCACGAAGAAGCACGGCAGCAGACCGAGATACGCGACGACCAGCAGCGCGGACGCCACCCGGGCCACGGACCGGCCTGGCTCCCGGTACGTTGCCATCTCGATCAGGAACGCGGTCAGCACAACTGCCGTGAACGCGAAGACGACCGCGTCCCAGGACAGCGGTCCGAGGCGGGCCAGAGATGGATCGTTGAAGAAAAGGATCTGGAGCCAGTTGGCGGCGAGCGTGGCGACGACCCCGGCAGCACAGAGAGCCAGCGGCGGCCGCGACGGCTCTGGCAGCAACCCAACCAGTTCGTGCGTCGCCAGGAACCCGGCCAGAAGTGCCAGCCCGAACAGGAACGGGTAGTACGGGTCCAGGTACGAGTCGCCGATAAGGACGCCGCCGGCCGCGACCGCCATGAGCGAGCCGGCGATCAGTCGGTGCTTCAGCATCGGGGGCCCGCTGCGCGGGGATGACGAATGACCCACCAATGACGAAGGGAAGACCTGGTCTTGGTCCTTCGGGCTTCGGTATTCCCCTGGTGGGTTATTGGTGGGTCATTCGTCATTCGTCATTCCCATGGCCCCCTGGATGTTGGCCAGCCCGCCGAAGCGGCGGTTGCGGCCGGCGAAGTCGCGTAGCCCTTCGCGGAACACCTCGGTCGAGAAGTCCGGCCAGCACGCCGGCGTCACCCACAACTCGGCGTAGGAGATCTGCCAGAGCAGGTAATTGCTCACCCGCATCTCCCCGGCGGTGCGGATCAGCAGGTCCGGGTCCGGCATCCCGGCGGTGTAGAGCGAGCCGCCGAAAGCCGCTTCGTCGATCTGGTCGGCGGACAGTTCGCCCTGGCGGACGCGGTCGGCCAGCTTCCGGCAGGCGTCCACGATCTCCGTGCGGCCGCCGTAGTTGATCGCCAGGCACAGCGTCAGCCCGGTGTTCGTACTACTCAGCCGGGTCGTCTCGTCGATCTCGTCCAGAACGTCGGCGGGCAATTCGTCGCGCCTGCCGATCACCCGGAACCGGACGTTCTGGTCCATGATCTCGGCTCGCTGCTCCAGCAGGTAGCGCCGCAGCAGTGCCATCAGGAACTCGACCTCGGCGGCCGGCCGCTTCCAGTTCTCGGCGCTGAAGCAGTAGAGGGTGAGTTGGTCTAGCCCGAGCTTGCAGCACTCGGTGACGGTGGCGCGGACCACTTCGGCGCCACGGAGGTGCCCCTCGACCCGGGGCCGGCCTCGTTCGACCGCCCAGCGGCCGTTGCCGTCCATGATGACCGCGACGTGCCGCGGCAGCTTGGCCGGGTCGAGTCCGGCCGAGCGGGCGTAGGCTACGGGGTCGTGGTTGGAATCCATAAAGAGTTTCACCGCAGAGGGCGCGGAGGGCGCAGAGAGAAAGACCGAGTTCAAAACAGTCTTGTTCTTAACCTCAATTCTTCTCTCTGCGCCCTCTGCGCCCTCTGCGGTGAATCCTCTTACTTCAGGTGTATCGTCTGGTCCCGGTCCGGGCCGACGGAGACGACCGATACCGGCAGCCCGGCCAGTTCGCCGATCCGATCGACGTACCGCCGCGCCGCCGCCGGCAGGTCGGTCAGCTTGCGGCACATCGAGATGTCCTCGGACCAGCCCGGCAGCGTCTCGAACACCGGCTCGCACCGCTCCAACTCGAAGGAGTCGCTGGGGAAGTGTGCGCGCGTCTCGCCGTCGTAGCGGTAAGCGGTGCAGAGTTTCAACTCCGGGTGGCCGCTGAGCACGTCGAGCAGCATCACCGTGATCTCGTCGGCCCCGGCCAGGGTGGCAGTGTACCGGACCGCGACCGCGTCGAACCACCCGACCCGCCGCGGCCGGCCGGTGACGGTGCCGTATTCTCGACCCACCTTGCGAATCCGCTCCCCGGTGTCGTCGTTCAACTCGGTCGGGAACGGCCCGCGGCCGACCCGGGTGGTGTACGCCTTGACGACGCCGATGATCCGGCCGAGGTTGCGGGCCGGCACCCCGGACCCGGTCCAGACGCCGCTGGGCAGGCTGCTGCTGCTGGTGACGTACGGATACGTTCCGTGGTCCACGTCCAGCAGCGATCCCTGGGCGGCCTCGAAGAGGATCTTCTTCCCGGCGTGCAACCCGTCGTGCAGGAGCCTGGCCGTGTCGGTGACGAACGGCTTCATCCGCTCGGCATACCGCAGGTACTCGTCGGTGAGTTGGTCCGCGTCGAACCGCTTGAGCGTGTCGGTGTGCCCGTTGGCGTACGCGGTCATGAGCCGGTTCTTGTACGGCACGACGTATCGCAGTCGCTCGCGCAGGTGGTCCGGCCGCAGCAACTCCCCGACCCGCACGCCGAACCGCCGGCCGACCTTGTCCTGGTAGCACGGCCCGATGCCGCGGCCGGTGGTGCCGATCGCCCCGCGGGTTTCGGCCGTCTCGACCAGCCGTTCCTCCTCCATGTGGTACGGGAAGATGACGTGTGCGTGGTTGCTGACGACCAGGTTGTCCCCGACCGGGATGCCGGCCGCGACGAGTTGGTCCACCTCTTCGAGGAACCGCGGCGGGTAGACGACTACCCCGTTGCCGATGACCGACTTGACGGACGGCTTGAGGACGCCGGTCGGCAACAGGGAGAGCTTGAAGGTGCGGCCGCCCCAGACGATGGTGTGGCCGGCGTTGGCCCCGCCGTTGTAGCGGACCACGAAGTCGTGGTCGGCGCTGAGCAGGTCCACAATCTTACCTTTGGCCTCGTCTCCCCACTGGAGACCGACGACGCACGTCGCGGGCATACCGAACCTGCCGGGTTGTCGGCTCAGGGTGTGGAGGTCGGCGGTCGCAGAAAAAACGCCCGGGAACACACCCGGGCAGTCGCGACTCGTCCGTAAGCCCCGGTAGCACGCTAGGCCCGCAGGGTCGCTCCGTCAAGGGGTCGGCCGTGGCCCGGTGGCTGCGGGGGCGGTAGAATCCGTGTCTTGACCCCGTCGCACCCGAACGTCGAAAGGCGGACGTCCATGACCGCGCTGGTCCGGCTCCTGCTCGTCACGCTCCTGGCTCTCGCCCCGGCCGCGGCCCGTGCCGACGATCCGTTGGCGAAGAAACTCGAAGCGGTCATGGACGGCAAGGACTACACCCAGGCCCGCTGGGGCGTGCTGGTCGCGGACGCGAAGACGGGGGAGGTGCTTTACGCCCGCGAGCCGGACAAGCTGTTCACTCCCGCGTCCACCACCAAGCTGTTCTCCTGTGCCGCGGCGCTGATCGCCTACGGCCCCGACCACCGGTTCGAGACGCCGGTCTACCAGCGCGGACCCGTGGTGGATGGCTCGCTGCACGGCGACCTGATCTTGGTGGCCAGCGGCGACCTGACGTTCGGCGGCCGCACCGGCCCCGACGGCAAGCTAGCGTTCGCCGACGTGGACCACACCTATGCCAACAGCGGCCTCGGCGTCCCCGAGTTGACGGACACCGACCCGCTCGCCGGGCTGAAAGACCTGGTCAGGCAAATCAAGAAGGCCGGCATCAAGGAGGTCCGTGGCGAGGTGCTGGTGGACGACCGGCTCTTCACACGAGCCGACGCGACCGGCAGCGGGCCGACGGCTGTCACGCCGATCATGGTTAACGACAACGTGGTGGACGTGTGCGTCACCCCGGGCGCGAAGTCCGGCGAACCGGCGAAGGTCACGCTGCGGCCGGAGACGGACTACTTCCAGGTGGATGCGGTGGTGACGACCGGCAACCCGGACACCGATCCCAGTCTGACTTTGCTGTCGGTCGGTTCGAACCAGTTTACGGTCCGCGGCAAGGTGCCGGCCGGCGGCAAGCCGGTGGTCCGCATCTACCCGGTGGACGACCCGGCGACGTTCGCGCGGTATCTGTTCATCGAACTGCTCCGCAAGGAGGGCGTGCGAGTCCAGGCCCCGCTGGCCCGGCCCAACAAGTACGACTACCCGGAGTCGAACGCGTACGACAAGCTGACGAAAGTGGCGACGTTCAAGTCGCCGCCGTTCAAGGAGACGATCCAGGTGACGCTCAAGGTGAGCAATAACCTGTACGCCAGCGCGCTGCCGTGCTTGTTGGCGGCGAAGAAGGGCAAGAAGACGCTCGAAGACGGCCTCAAGGAGCAGCGGAAGATTCTCCGCGACCTTGGAGTGGACGTCGGGACGATCTCGTTCGGCGGCGGCGCGGGCGGCTCGCCAGCCGACTGTGTGACTCCGCGTGCGGCGGTGAAGCTCCTCTCGGCGATGGCGAAGCGGCCGGAGTGGGAGGCGTACCGGGCCGGCCTGCCGAGCCTCGGCGTGGACGGGACGCTGGCGAAGGTCGTGGACGAGGACAGCCCGGCTCGCGGCAAGGCGTTCGGCAAGACCGGCACCTGGATCTGGCAGGATGCGATGAACGGCCGGTTCTTGCTCCGCAGCAAAGCGCTGGCTGGCGTGATGACGACCAAGGGGGGGCGGGAGCTGTACTACGCCTTTTACGTCAACGACGTGCCGCTGCCGGCCGGCGTGAACGCGACCCGCGAGGGGAAGGTGCTCGGCAAGCTGTGCGAGATCATCTACACAAGCGACGAGAAGCGAACGACCGGCGGGGAGTGACCGGGGGTACGCACATGTCAGACGAGACGGCGCGGACGGACTGGAAGTGGTCCGTGTGGTGGTCGGTGGTGTACGCTGCGAACCTGCCCGTCGCCCTGTTCTTCGGCTGGGTCGCCACGGAGCAGGGCGGCCGGTTCGGGATGGCGGCAGGGGTCGCGGTACTCTGGACTGTCGGGCTGGCGGTCTGTGCCTGGCCCGGGCGGCTTCGGCAAGTGTTGGTGGTCGGTGGTTGGGTGGTGGCACTGAGTCAACTGATTGTGCTCCCTCACATCTTCGTCGGCACATTCGCGCTCGGGTCGTGGGGGAGCATCACGGGAGCCTACTCGGGAGTCGACGGGCCTCTCACGGAGGTCGGCGGCTTCGCCGTTACTCTGATGACTGGTCAACCGCTAATACTGCTCGCTCTGGTCATCGGGTGCATTATGTTCAAGCTCTGGCCGTCGGTCGCCGAGGAGGTGCCGGACACCGACGAGTGACTGACGGGCGTTGGCAACGCAGCGTGCCATCTTGTTGGGAGGGCGAGGCTCCCGCCGAGCCTCGGGAAGCTCCGGCTCGGCGGGAGCCTCGCCCTCCCATAAAGCCTAAAGCCGCCGGCTACTTGCCGTCCTCGGGCAGCAGCTCCCACTTCTCGCCGAAGAAGCCGGCGCGGACGACCTTGCCCGGCCAGCGGCTGTTCGGCGGGGTGGTCACGTCGAGCACCGCGTAGTCCGGCAGCTTCGGCAACTGCCGGGCGTTGTTCAGGTAGTCGTACTCGCGGAACGTGAACCCGCTGTTGAGGACGACGTACTTCCGCGGGTTGAGCGGGTTCGGGTAGATCAGCACCGGGACGTGCGTGCCGGCGCCGTAAGTCTTGTCGCCGAGTTGCACACCGTCCTTGGTCCACTTCACCGGCAGCTTGTCGGCGATCTTCGCGAGGATTGCGTTGCTCGACGGGTCGCCCCAGAGGATCAGGTTGCTCGACGCGATGTCCTCATCGGTGACGGCCGAGTCGTCCTTGACCGGAGCGTCGCCGCGGAACTGACTCCGCCAGTGGGTGACGGCGTGCTTCATTTCCTCGGTCGCCCACGCCCCGACCCTGTCGTTGAGCAGCTTGCCGGTCGGCTTCACCATCAGGAACCGGTCCATGAAGGCGTCGTCGATCGGGCCTTGGAGGCCGTGAGTCTTGGCGAGACCTTCGGGCTTGTCGTCAGTTCCTACAAGCTTCCACTGTCCGTCCACCTTGCGGTATCGTCCTTCCCAGGACCGGTCTGACTTAAGAAGTGGATGTCGGACTTGTTTGCCATCGATTCCGACGACCAAGACATCGGGCCATTCGCCAGGTCCAAAGGAAATGCGAAACTCGGTCACACCTTCGGTATTCACCGCCAGCGCCGGGAGCATCATCCCGTGTTCGTTGGGGACGAGTTTTCGTGATGTCCCGGCTACTCTTGCTAGGGACCAGTGCTTTTCCATTCGCTCGATTGTGACCCAGGCGCATCTGTTGTACCTCAACGTGTAGGTGGCGAAGCTGACGGCGTCTGGTGCAGTTTTTCGGCCTGCACCCACTATGTAATCAATCCGCCGATTGACCTCCGCTTTCGCGCCCTTCTCATACGCGTGCGCCGTCTTCGGGCCGATGATGTGCGTTAGCTCGATATCGATTTTCTTCAACTCCCGTGCCATCACATCGGCGGCCTGCTTCTGTCGGTCGTTCTCGCCGCTGTAGGCGACCGTAGGGATATTCAAGAGGTTCGGGGCATACTCGGTCGCGTCGTACATCCGCCAGAGCTTCTTCTCCCACCACTCCGGCTTCACCTTCTCGTTCTGGAAGTCGTTCAGGAACTCCCGTGTCTCGGCGAACCCGGCCCCCGGTGCGGCCGCGACCCAGAGCGTCGGGTAGTGGACCGCGAACTGCCAGCACGCCGCCCCGCCCATCGAGAACCCTCGGGCCACGACGCGGTTCTCGTCAATCGGGTAGTGCTTCTTGACGTGTTCCAGGCACTCCAGCGTGTCGATCTCGCCGGCGAACTTGTTGGCGTTGCAGTACCGGCCGTAGGGGTGCAGCACGAACGCATTCGCCGGGGCGAACTCGCCGGGATTCGTCTGCCGCTGCTGGATGAAGTTCACCTCGGAGAGCGTCTCGCCGCGGCCGTGCCACCAGAAGTCGAGCCGGAACTTGTGCGGCGCGGTCGGCGAATACGACGCCGGCACCACCAGCCCGTAAGGCTGCACCGAGCCGTCGATCTTCGACCGGTAGCCGCGAACCACTAGCCCGGTCGCGGTGGTCCACGACGGCTTGCCGTCACGCAGTTCCTTCGCTCGTTGAAGCCCCTGGGCGAGCAGCTTCTTAGCGACCGGCACTTCCTTCAGGTTGAAGAACTCGCCGTATTCGACCGCATACCGCACCGCCTTGTGGTAGACCTCCACGTCCGGGACCAACTCCAGCAGCGCGGGCTTGCCCTTCAGCGCCCCGGGCAGCGCGTCGAGTTCCTTCCTCAACTCGTCGAGACTGGCCCGGAGTTCCTTCAGGTCCGCGTCCGGCACCGCGACGCCCTTCGGCGGGATCGGGCGGACGTTGTCGGGCACGTTGTCTTTTGGCCCGTCGGCGAAGGAGTAGGGCAGGGCAACGAGTACGAAGAGTAAACCGGCGGCGCGGCGCATGAAGTGCTCCCGGGCGGGGTGAGGTTGCCCCACGAATCTACGTCATCCCACGCCCTCGACCAACGGGATTCTCGGCCCCCGGTGGGTGCCCTTTTCCGCCAGTGGGGCGATTGATAGGTTAACAGACATCTTCACAACCCACGGGACCCGGGCGGTTAGCCGCCCGACTGACGGAGGGCATCCATTGGCGTCCATTAAGATGATCGACGTGCGGAGGGGCATGGTGCTGAACATGAACAGCCAGCTCTGGTACTGCCTCGACCGCGACCTGAACACACCCGGCAACTGGCGCGCGATCCTGTACCTCAAGCTGAAGAACCTCAAAACCGGTTCGATCACCGACGAGCGAGTCCACCCGGACGACAAGGTGGATATCGTCTACCTCGACACCCGCGACTACCAGTACTCGTACAAGGACGGCAGCGACTACGTGTTCATGGACGCGGAGACGTTCGAGCAGGTCACCCTCGGGGACGACATGGTCGGGGACAAGATCAAGTTTCTCCGCGAGAACGACACCGTCAAGATCACCTTCTACGACGGCAAGGCGCTGGACGTCGAGTTGCCGCAGAACGTGATACTGACCGTCACCGAGACGGAGCCGGGGATCAAGGGCGCCACCGCCGCCGCCCAGACCAAACCGGCGACCCTGGAGACGGGCCTCAAAGTGAACGTGCCGTCGTTCATCAACCAGGGCGAGGCGATCGTCGTGGACACCACCGACGGCAAGGGCAAGTACCTCCGCCGGGCGAAAGAGTAGGTCGAAACACGTGAGCCCACGGATCACGATCCGTGGGCCTGGGCACTTCCACTCATGTCGTCTCTCGTCACCCTGACCACCGACTTCGGCGACGCCTCCCCCTACGTCGCGGTGATGAAGGGGGTGATTCTCTCGCTCAACCCGTCCGCCCGACTCGTAGACCTGTCGCACCACATCCCGCCTCAAGACATCCGCCACGCCGACTACTACCTGGGCACGGCCATCCCCTTCTTCCCGAAGGGGACCGTTCACGTCGCGGTCATCGACCCGGGCGTCGGGTCCGACCGGCACCCGCTACTCATCGAGGCGGGCGGCCGGTTCCTGGTCGGCCCGGACAACGGGGTCTTCACTCGGGCGGTCAAGGCGCTCGGCAAGCCGGTGCGCGTCCGCCGGCTGAGCGAGCCGCGGTTCTGGCGACCGACGGTGAGCGACACGTTTCACGGCCGGGACGTGTTCGCGCCGGTCGCAGCGCACCTGTCGCTCGGGACCGACCCGGCGCAGATGGGGCCGGACGTCGGGGAGATGGTGGAGTTGAAGAACTTCTCGGCCGTCTGCTGGGGGAGCCGCCGGGATGTTGGTAATCAGGTTGCCGAACTCGTCCACGAACTGCAC
>DATLIF010000093.1:0-9953 GCA_035539575.1 Fimbriiglobus sp.
TCGCCCGCCGCCGCCGAAGAAGGAATTCAAGCCCGCCATGGGCACCGGCGCCGGCCCGATGGGCGGCATGGGCGGCGTCCGGTAGCCGTTCAGGTGGTACTGCCACAGCGCCGATTTGACCGCGTCGCGCACCTTCGGGTCCGGGTCCGACGCCAGCGCCGTCTCCATCGCGATCCCGGCCGGCTGGTAGATCGGCTTGAGCTTGCCGATCGACTCGGCCGCCCCCGCCCGCACCGCCGGGGACGGGTCGCGCTGAAGCGATCCGATCAGAGCCGGGATGACGTCGCCATCGGTCCGCGGGTCCAGGCCGCGCATCTGCTCGGCCGCCTGAAGCCGCTTCTTCTCGTCGGGGTCGCTTCGGAGCGTCCCGATGAGTTGCTTGCCGTGCGAGGCCGGCTCCGACGCCTTCTGCCTCTTCTTGAACAGGCCCAGCCCCAGCGGGCCGTCATTGGCTGCCGCGGGGGCGGCCAGGGACAGGGCGGCGGTCAGGATCGCGGCGGCGCGGTACACAGGTGTCCTCCCAGACCGGATCGGGGCAGGCGTCGTGCCCGGCCCGTACCTGGAATCGGACGGGGTGGCGGCGGCTTGCCGGGGAATCCGCCCGGCCGGCGGCCGTTCGGCCGGGCCGGGCCGACACGACCCGGACACCGGGACGGCCCGGCGCCACTGGCACACCCTGTACGAGCAGTGTAGTCGGCCCGGGGCCGGGGAAGGACGGGTTGAGCGGAAAACGAACGTCCGCCCCGGATGGCGGGACGGACGGGACAATCGAACGGATTGGGTGACGATTGCGGCCGATCACATGCCCGGGCCGCCGCCCATGCCGCCCATCGGGCCGGCGCCGGTGCCCATGGCGGGCTTGAATTCCTTCTTCGGCGGCGGCGGGCGATACCCCTGTTCGGGCGGGTTGTTGTACCGGTCCTCGGCCGGCGGGGCGCGGAACTCCTCGACCAGCGGCAACTCGGTGCTCACCTTCTCCGGGCTGTTGCACCCGACCGCAGCGGCGAATGCGCATCCCACCAACCAGCGGCGCATGACAGACCCTCCGGGAGTTCGACCGGTCGTATACCGGAGGGTTCTCGGAAGTGCAAGAGGGGGTGAGAGGGTGAAGGCGTGAGGGGGTGACAAAGCAGGTCTTGTCACCCCCTCACGCCCTCACCCTCTCACCCCCTCTGTCTTCACTTCCCGGCCTTGGCCGCCGACAGCTTGGCCTCAACCGCCTTCCAGTTGACCGTGTTCCACCAGGCGTCGAGGTAGTCCGGCCGCTTGTTCTGGTACTTCAGGTAGTAGGCGTGCTCCCACACGTCGATGCCGAACACCGGCACCAGCCCATCCATCAGCGGGCTGTCCTGGTTCGGCCGCTTGACCGCTTCGAGCTTGCCGCCGGTCGGGTTCCAGACCACCCAGGTCCAGCCGCTGCCGAACTGGGTCGCGCCGTTCTGCTTGACCGTGTCCTTGAGCTTGGCGAAGTCGCCGAAGGCGGCCTTGATGGCGTCGGCGACGGCGCCGGTCGGCTCGCCGCCGCCGTTGGGGCCCATGACCTCCCAGAACAGGGCGTGGTTGTGGTGGCCGCCGCCGTTGTTGATGATCGCCTGCTTGACCGCGTCCGGGGCCTTGGTCTTGACCACCCGGAGCAGCTCCTCGATCGGCAGGCCGGCCAGGTCCGGGGCCTGCTCCAGGGCCTTGTTCAGGTTGTCCACGTACGCCTTGTGGTGCCGGTCGTGGTGGATCTCCATCGTCAGCGCGTCGATGTGCGGCTCCAGCGCGTTGAACGCGTAGGGCAGTTGAGGCAGGGTGTGCGCCATCGCGGGCTCCTCTCCGGGTTGGGGGTCCGACACTTAGTCTAGGCTCGCAGTCCACGACCGGCTCACATTACCACCGCAGCACACGATCAACTCAGGTCACCTTTCGGTCGAAGTGAGTGTTAATGAGTTTTTCTCATATTTCACTTGACCCGCGATTCCTGCCCATGTGAAACTGCTGTGGTTGGTACGACTCGCTCTGGATTCGACTCATCTGTCGGGTATTGAAATGACACGATCGGTCCTACTAGGTGCGCTCTGCGCCACTCTAGCCGCAGGCTGCTCGGACAATCACGGCGGCCGGGTCGGTATCACCGGAACGGTCAAGCTCAAGGGCCAGCCGATCAAGGACGGCACGCTGGTCATATTCGAGCCGCTCGACGGCCAGGACACCGGGGTCAACACCACGGTCAACGAGGGGACGTTCGACGTTCCCCGGCAGAGCGGGCTGAAGCCGGGCAAGTACCTGGTCCGGGTGACCGTCGGGGACGGGATTACCCCGGAGAACCCGATTGATCCGGACGCCGGCCCGGGGCCGACGGGCGGCCGTGGCAACAACTTCATGGCCAAAGACCTGGTCCCGAAGGACTGGAACGTGAACTCGAAGCAGCAGGTCACGGTGACCTCGGAGAACCCGAACAAGTTCGACTTCGACATCCCCTGAGGCTGTTCCCCGCCCCCACCCGGGGGCGGTTTTTCACTCGTCCGTTGTCCACTTCGTTCCCGCGAAAAGGAGGGTGCGATGCGCTCCCGAGTCCGTCCGGGTTTCACGCTCATTGAGTTGCTGGTGGTGATCGCGATCATCGCGATCCTGATCGGTCTGCTGCTGCCCGCCGTGCAGAAGGTCCGCGAGGCCGCCGCCCGGGCCAAGTGCATGAACAACCTCAAGCAGATCTCCCTGGCCAACATGAACTACGAGAGTTCTTACGGGACGTTCCTACCCGGGCTCAGTCGGAACGGCTGTTGCTGGGGCACCTGGATGATCCCGATCCAGCCGTATATGGAACAGGATGCGCTGTACAAGATCTACAGGGGCTTCGGCGGAGAGGGCTACGCCACGTTGGGTGCCGCCCCACGGTACGCGGCCGCGCCGAATAACCAGATTTCCACAACGCGGCTGAGTACGTTCACCTGCCCGAGTGACCAGCCGAAGAACTGGAACAACGGCGCGAACACCATGCACAACTACGTCCTGAACGCCGGGAACTCGAACTTCTACCAGGTGAGCACGCCGGTCGGCTGCACCGGCGGGTCCACGGTAGGGGCGAACGGGTGCGTGACGTTCGGCGGGGCCCCGTTCGGGTGGTTCGAGGACCCGGCCGCCCTGGCAGCCGGCGGCGACTCGTCGCCGGTGGACTACACAGGCGGCAGCCCCGCCCTGGGGAAGATGGGTAAGCCGCGGACGATCGCCGGGATCAGCGACGGGACGAGTAACACTCTGTGCGTTTCCGAGGTGATCCAGGGGCCGCGCGGGGGGAACGACATCCGCGGCTTCACCTGGTGGGGCAGCGGGGCCGGGTTCGTCACCTACCAGACCCCGAACAACTCCAGTGCCACGGACGTGATGACCGGTGGCGGGTGCGGTCCCAACAGCGTGCCCAACTTCCCGTGTACCAGTGCTCCCTCGACCGCCACTCTGCCCCGGATGCAGTTGGCCCGCAGCCGCCACTCCGGCGGGGTGAACGCGGCCCTGTGCGACGGGAGCGTCCGGTTCGTCTCGAACTCGGTCAGCCTCATCGCCTGGCGGGCGGCCGGCACCGCCCAGGGCGGCGAGACCCTGAGCATCGACAACTGACCGGACACGCCCAGCGCAAAGGAGCGGGCCGCGGCACCCGGTGCCGCGGCCCGCTTGCGTAGCCCGGTATACCGTCGCACTCTAGTAGTCGGCGCTGATGACCTCGCCGCGGGCGCGGGTCAGCAGCGAGAGGACGACGTCGATCGAGGCGGTCTGGCGGAGGAAGCGGACCGACCCGTCGCCGAACACCACGTTCGCCCCGCCGGAGTGGAACGAGTAGATCTCCTTGTCGTTGATGCAGTTCACCGCCACCGGGCCGTTCACCGCGGTCGCGTCGTTGGGGTTGCAGCCGCCGATGTTGATTCGGCTGTCCGGGTTGCCCCACGGGCCGCCGGTCTCGTCGGGGGTGATCTGCCGTCCCATGTGGAACTTCAGGTTGCGGCCGGCGACCTCGGCCAGCAGGAAGGTGTTGCTGGTGCCGTCGGAGATCTGCGGAAGCGTCCGTTGCAACGGCGTCCGCACGGTCCCGTTCAACCCGTCGGTCCCGAGTGCCCCGAGCCAGCTCGGGTCGCCGGCCTGCCAGTGCTGGGCGAACAGGGCCGGCGTGGCGAACGGCTGCGGCCGGCCCAGCTCGGTGGTCGCCCCGTAGTCCAGCACCCCGCGGTGGGGGTGCCGGTTGCCCGTCGGCGCCGACGGGCACAGGAACGTCTTGACCGACTGCCGCAGCGGCCCGCCCACGGCGGCGTTCGCCCCCTGGTCCCAGTCCAGGTCGAACCGGTACGTCCGGTAGAGGTTGTCCTGCTCGATGTACGGCAGCACCCGAGCGGTCCAGGAGTGCCGGCGCTCCCGGGTGGGGTGCGGGTGGCGCTCCCGGGCGGCCGGGAGGTAGGTCAGCGCGTCGTGATGGTTGTGGATCGCCAGCCCGAGTTGCTTGAGGTTGTTCGAGCAACTCATCCGGGCGGCGGCCTCGCGGACCTTCTGCACGGCAGGCAGTAAGAGCCCAATGAGAATGGCGATGATTGCGATCACCACCAGCAACTCGATCAGCGTGAACGCCGACCGCCGAGAGCGGAACGGAATCGGCACGACGAACACCTCCTGGAAAGGATTGAGGCAAACGGACGATGAGGATCACTTGGTCAGCTTGAACGGGTCCAGTTCGGTCGGCCCGGCCTTCACGGTCGCCTTCAGACCGCTCTGGGCCGGGTCGGCGTACCGGGCCGGCAACTTGTTCTTCGGATTGTCCAGTCCACGAGCGTTGGGCGGATACCACGTCACGACGACCGTGTAGTCCCCGGCCGGGGCGCCCTCGCCGTGTGGGTGGGTCAGCAAGGTGAACGTGCCGTCTGCGCCCACGGTCCCGGACGGCTTCGCCGCCTTCGGGTCGGACGGGTGCAGCACGACCGTCGCGCCCTCGGCCGGCGCGTCGTGGAAGAACACCTTCCCGCCGACCGGGTATAGAGTCGGCCCGCCGTCGCCGCACGACGCCGTGAGCAACGCCAGGAAACCGGTCAGGAGACAGCCGAGTGAACGGACACAAAGTGGCCGTGGCACAGAGGCTCCTTCCATGTTGTGAGGCGCCGCCGCGAGTCGTGAACTCGGTCCTACTACTAACCAGTTACTCATTTTGTGCAACACAAAACCGTTAATCGGTGCCCCAGGACCTGTACCCGAGGCAAGATAGATTACTAATTTTGTAATATTAGTGATCTATCCTGGGTAACTATATCGGCCCTCTTGCGGCCTTTCAAGTAGCGGAAACGAAGCATTTTGGAGGCCACCGGGTCGGATTTCGGTTGACCGGGGTTCGGAAACCCGCGAGTGTAGGATGTGGAATGGTCTGCCTGCCGGTCCTCCTCCTTCGCGGTCCCTCCGCGTCCTGACCTGGTGCCCGCCATGTTCGACCTCGTCACCGGCTCCGCCGGCGATTGCTCCGGCGCCACCCGCCGCACGTTCCTTCGCGTCGGCGGCCTGTCCGCCCTCGGGCTGACGCTGCCTGCGTACCTGCGGGCGCGGGCCGACGCGCCGGCCGCCCCGGCGAAGGCCAAGCGGTGTATCCTGCTGTGGATGCAGGGCGGGCCGAGCCACATCGACTCGTTCGACCCCAAGCCGGACGCCCCGGCCGAGATCCGTGGCGAGTTCGGCGTCATCCCGACGGCGCTGCCGGGGGTGCAGTTCTGTGAACACGTCCCGCGGCTGGCGAAGGTCGCCGACAAGCTGGCGATCATCCGCGGGCACGACCCGAAGAACGGCAGCCACGGGACCGCCGACCACCTGATGATGAGCGGGCACAAGTTCAACGCGGCCCTGCCGTTCCCGTGCTACGGCTCGGTGGTGGCGAAGGAGCGAGGCTTCGTCGGCGGGATGCTGCCGTTCGTGCAACTCGGGCGGAACATCGACCGGCGGTTCAACGGCGGGATCGCTGGGTTCCTGGGCGACGAGTTCAACCCGTTCGAGGTGCCGGAGGACCCCAGCGCCAAGGTGTTCCGGGTCCGTGACCTGGCGGTGGCCGGCGACGCCGAGCGCAAGCGGCTGGACCGGCGGTACGCGATGCTCGGCGACCTGGAGGCGTACCAGAAGCGGGTCGAGGACTCAGCGGTTCCGGTGAAGGCGCGGGACACCTTCTACGAGAAGGCGCACGGCATCATCACCAGCCCGGCGGCGAAGAAGGCGTTCGACATCGCAGCCGAGTCCGACAAGGTCCGGGACCGGTACGGCCGCACGCAACTGGGCCAGTCGTGTCTGCTGGCCCGGCGGCTGATCGAGTCCGGGGTCCAGTTCGTCACCGTGACCGACGGTGGCTGGGACACGCACACCAACAACTTCAAGAGCCTCAAGGACCGGCTGCTGCCGCGAGTGGACCAGGGCCTGTCGGCTTTGGTGGAGGACCTGGCGGAGAAGGGCCTGCTGGACGAGACGCTGGTGGTGTGGTTCGGCGACTTCGGCCGCACGCCGAAGGTGAACCCGACGGCCGGCCGCGACCACTGGGCCACGGCCGGGGTGGCGCTGATGGCCGGCGGCGGGCTGAAGGTCGGCCAGGTGGTCGGCCGGACGAACCCGCTGGCCGAGTACGTCACCGACAGCCCGGTGTCCCCGCAGGACCTGGCCGCGACGATCTACAGCGTGCTCGGGGTGCCGCTGCACACCTGGTACAAGACCCAGGACGGCCGGCCGATCGAACTGTGCCCCGAGGGCAAGCCGGTGCGGCAGCTTCTGTAGCAGTGATCAGTGGCCAGTGGCCAGTGGCCAGCAAGAACCAGGAGAAGAAGTCAGTAAACGAAACCGCCCGGGGGTCAACCCGGGCGGTTCGCGTTTCCGGTCTTATCTGGCCACTGGCCACTGGCCACTGCTACGGGATCACCGCCCCGCCGGCGCCGGGGAGGATCGCCCCGCCGACGACGCCGGTCTGGTTGAACTCCTCCTCGGACTGGATGATGATCCGCGGCGTCACCATGATCATGATGTGCCGCGTCTCCCGCCCGATGCCAACGTTCTTGAACAGCCGGTTGATGTACGGGATCTGACTCAGGACCGGCGGGCCGAACTCGTTGCGGCCCTCGGCCAGGGTCTTCAGCCCGCCGAGCACCACCGTGCCGCCGTCCGGGACGGCCACGGTCGTCTGGACGCTGATCTCCGAGATCGACGGCTGCTGGAAGAACTGGGTGAACGGGATGGGCACGCCCTGCGAGCCGCCCTCGAACACCGGGGTGATGAACGCCGTCACCGGGAACAGCGGGACCGTCGCGCTGGTGATGCTGGTCAGGGTCGGGGCCAGGTTCATCCGCACGAACCGCCGGTCGGCCGAGACGATCGCCTGCACGGTCACGCTAACACCCGGGGTGCCGCTGGTGGTCGCCCCCGGAGGCGCCGGCGAGCTGCCGATGGGCACCGGGGTGTTCTGCGGGATGAACACCATCTGCCCACCGGCGTTGAACGCCTGCAACCCGATGGTGAAGAACGCCACGTCGCTGACGAACACCGTGGACGTCTGCCCGTTGAACAGCGTCACCTTCGGGGCCTGCATCACGTTCACCCGGCGGTCGCCCTGGGCGGCCTCCATGAACATGTACACCTGGATGTCGTTGAGGAACGCCAGCCCGACCCCGAGGCCGCCGTTCATCGTCGGCGACAGGGCCCCCTGGTATCCACCGAACGGTGGCAGGGTCAGCGGGTAGCTGGTCGCCCGGATCGGCACGTCCAGGTCCGGGGTGAACCCGCCCATCGCCGGGTTCCAACCGACCGTCACCCCCTGGGAGTTGATGTCGTTGATGAACGGCTCGGGCCGGAACTGACCGGTGGTCAGCATCCGCTCGAACGACGACCCGTCGCGGCCGCCCTGCTTGGTCTTGATGTTCATCGAGAAATCGACGCCGATCCGCTCGAAGAACGACTCGGACAGGGAGATCACGCGGATCTCGACGGCCACGGACGTCTCCTGGAGCCGCCGCAGCGCCTCCAGCAGGTCCTGGACCTCGCGGATCACGTCGGCGGTCTGGTTGACGACCAGGGCGCCGCCGATGTCGTAGTAGCTGAGCTTGCCCGTCCCACCGAGTTCGTCCCACGAGTACGGCCGGACCATCCCCTGGATCAGCTTCATGAGCTGCTCGCTCATGTTCGACCGCGGGGTGGCGGCCAGGGTTGCCGAGTCCCGCAGCGGGGTGGTCTGCAGGGTGCCCTGCCCGCCCCCGGTGACGCCCTGCGGGGTCCACGGGCCGCCGCTGGCGAGCTGACCGTTCTGCAGGCCGCCCTGCGGGATGAACCCGCCGTTGGCGGCCGCGGTCGCCCACGGCGGCGGCGCGTTGGCCTTCTCGACCGCCTTGGCGAACGACTGGTGCCCGGCCAGGGCGAAGTCCGGCACCGGCGTCACCAGGTCCATCACCGAGAAGACCTTCGTGTACAGCCGTCCCTTGGCCTTCTCCTCGGTGGTGATCCGCACCACGTCGTTCTCGATCGCGAACTTCAGCCGGGCCTTGTCCAGCACCAGGCTCAGGATGTTGCGGGCCGACAGGTCCTTGAGGTTGTCGGTGACGAACACCTGGTCCAGGTCGATCTTCTTGTCCGCGATCGCCGCGTCGTCGATCGAGATGTTGAGCTGCGTCTGGGTCTTGATCTTGTCGATCACTTCACTCAGCGGGGCGTTCCGGAACTCGACCGACAGGGGCTTGTCCAGCCGCAGCTCGATCTCACGTTCGGCGGTGGTCCGGGTCCGCATGTAGATGTCGTCGCCGGTGCCCCGCTTCGCCGCGAGTAGCACCCGCTCGGGGTTGGTGATGAGCGGGTTGTTGATGTCGGCGTACTTGCCGGGGTTCTCGGCGTCCCGGAAGGCGTTCCAGTTGAACCGCTCCTTCTCGTCCTTGAGCTGCTGGTTCTTGTCCAGCCGGTTCTGCCGCTTGGTCAGCTCGTACAGGGCGGACAGGGTGGCGTCGTCCGGGTCCAGGGTCTTCAACTGCAACGCCAGACGCTCGGCTTCCTGGTACTTGTGGCTCTTGCCGAGCTGCTCGATCTCACGGACCTTCTTGGCCGTCTCCTCCTTCTTCTGCTGCTCGGCCACCGACCGGCCGACGATCTGGTCGCGGGCGTACTGCTTGTCCTTGGCCTCCTTGCTCACGAAGTCCATCTGCTGCTTCATGATCCGGAAGGTATTCAGCCGCCGCTCGACGTTGCCAGTACTCAGCAGCAAGTTCTGCCGGGCCGCGGACAGCTTGGACCCCTGGACCTTGGCGACGTAGTCGTTCAGCATCTGGATCGCGAGGTCGGTCTCCCCGCGGTTGAACGCCTCCTGGGCCTTGGTCTGGGCTTCCAGCCCCTCGGACCGCAGTTGCTGGAACTCCACGTCGCTGAGCGCCTTGACCTGGTCGGTCAGCCCGGACCCGGCCGGCTTCGGCTGGGTCGGGGTGAGCGGCCTGGCCGTCTCGCTCGTCGCGACAGCCGGGGCGGTCGGCGCGGTCGGCGCCGTCGGAGCAGCCGGCGTCGCCGGAGCCTGGAGCCTGGCGACCTCCTCGTTACACGTCTTCACATAGCCGTCGAGCTTCGTCCGCTGCTCGACCGACAGCAACTCCGGGTCCAGCAGCTTGAAGACGCCGAGGGCCTGCTCGTAGCGCTTCGCGTTGAAGTGGTCGGCCGCGGCCGCGAACGAGGCGGCGGTATCCTTCTGCTTGCGGACGGCGACCTCGGCGTCGATATCCCGCAGCAGCGCCTGGGCGTCGGTCTTGACCGAGCCGCCATGGTCGCCGTTGTGCGCCTGGGTGGCGATCCGGCGGGCCGCTTCCAGTTCGCCGCGGCTCAGCTCCCGCTTGGCCTGGTCGAGCAGTTGCTCGCCGGCCGACGGCGCCTTGGTCGCGACGGTCGGGGCGGCCGGCACCGCCGGGACGCTCGGGACGGTCGGAGCCGGCGGAGACAGTCGCCTCCGGCCCGAT
>DATLIF010000094.1:0-1728 GCA_035539575.1 Fimbriiglobus sp.
TGTCGGGTGGGTCAAGCCCGGCTTCGCGGGCGCCGACCCACCGCCGGCGAAAATGGTGGGTCGGCGCTCGAAGACTCGCTTGACCCACCCTACGATGGCTGGGGCGGACCACACAGGCACTTCATCAGGTCAGCAACTCCCGGACGACCTGCTGCTCCTCGACGCCGGTCAGCCGCTGGTCGAGGCCCTGGAACTTGTACGTGAACTTTGCGTGGTCGATCCCGAGGCAGTGCAGGATGGTGGCGTTGAGGTCATTGACGTGGACCGGCTTGTCGGCCACGTTGTAGCTGAAGTCGTCCGTCTCGCCGTGGATGACCCCGCCCTGGACGCCGCCGCCGGCCAGCCACATGCAGAAGTTCCGCGGGTGGTGGTCGCGGCCGTAGTCGGTCTTCGTCAGCTTCCCCTGGCTGTAGACCGTGCGGCCGAACTCGCCGCCCCAGATCACCAGCGTATCGTCGAGCAGCCCGCGGCGCTTCAGGTCGGTCAAGAGTGCCGCGGTCGGCTGGTCCGTGTCGAAGCACTGGGACTTCAGGTCCTTCGGCAGGTTGCCGTGCTGGTCCCAGCCGCGGTGGAGGATCTGCACCACCCGGACGCCGCGCTCCACCAGCCGCCGGGCGAGGAGCGCACTGGCCGCGAACGACCCCGGCTTGTGGACCTCCGGGCCGTACAGATCCAGAGTTTCTTTCGACTCCTTCGAGGTGTCTACCAGGTCCGGGGCGCTGGTCTGCATGCGAAAAGCCATCTCATACTGGGCGATCCGGGTCAGCGTCTCCGGGTCGCCGTAGCGGTCGTAGGTCTTGCGGTTCAACTCGCCGAGCGTGTCGAGCATCGCCCGGCGGTTCTGCGCGGAGACGCCGGACGGGTTGCGGACGTACAGCACCGGGTCGCCGACGCTGCGCAGCGCGACGCCGCTGTACTTGGTGGGCAGGAACCCGCTGGCCCACATCCGGGAGAACAGCGCCTGGGCGGCGGCCTTCGACGTCCACCACGGGGTGAGCACGACGAACGCCGGCAGGTCGTTGCTCTCGCTGCCGAGGCCGTAGGCGAGCCAGGAGCCGAAGCTCGCCTTGCCCGGCACCTCGCTGCCGGTCATCACGAACGTGCAGGCCGGGTCGTGGTTGATCGCGTTCGTGTGGACCGTCTTCACCAGGGCGAGGTCGTCCACGTGCTTCGCGGTGTGCGGGAGCAGTTCGCTCACCCACATGCCGCACTTGCCGTGTTGCGCGAACTTGAACATGCTCGGGGCGACCGGGAACCGGGCCTGGCCGCTGGTCATGGTGGTGATCCGCTGCCCCATGCGGACCGAGTCCGGCAGTTCCTTGTCGAAGAACCCAGCGAGCTTCGGCTTGTGGTCGAACGTCTCGAACTGGCTCGGCCCGCCGTTCATGTGAAGATAGATGACCGCCTTGGCCGTGGGCTTGTGGTGCGGCAGCCCCGGCAGCGGCGGGTGGATGCGGGCCGGCTGCGCGGCGGTCGCTTGCCGGCCGGCCAGTGCCGCCAGCGCGACCCCGCCGAGCCGCAGCCCGGACGACCCGAAGAACTGCCGACGGGTCAGGTTCACGAGATGTTCGTTAAGCGGGTGCATGAAACGGCTCGCAAGTTACGCCGTGGCAAAAAAACGTTAAGGGCGGGGGGTCAGGCGATCAGGCGATCAGAAATAAACACACCCAATCTGATCGCCTGACATCGGCATTCTGACGTTCTATACCGTGTCAGCAGTAGTAGGGT
>DATLIF010000095.1:0-6430 GCA_035539575.1 Fimbriiglobus sp.
ACCAGCCAGATCCCCAGCAACACGGCCAGCCCGATGCAGACATAGCCCATGATGTTCGTGCCTCCACCCCTCTTCCCGTTGGTGTTAGCGGAAGCGGCCCGGCCCGTCTCGCTGGCGGCCGGGACGGACGTATCCTTCAACTGGGAGGCGACGTAACTGGTCGCGTCCAGCAGGGCGGCGTCGCGTGTGGCCTTCGCCTGATCGGCCGGCTGGCCCAGGGCCCGCTTGCACCCGTCGCTGAGCTTGTCCGCTAGCGCCCGGGCATCGGCGTCGGTAAACGACCGGTGGACGTCGGAGGCTTTATCGGTCACCGCGCGGACGATGTACCGCTTGTCGTCCACGAACATCAGGACGAAGACGCCCTTCTCGCGTTCGGTCTGGGCCAACTCCCGGGTCCACGACTCGAAGAACTGCGCCCGCCGCTCGGGCACCTTGGCGGCTGCCTCGTAGTCCGCCTTCCGCGACGCCGGAACCTCGCCGACGGTCACCACGGTGAGGTGGGTTGGTGACTTGAACGACGTGTTGGCAAACGCCTCCTCGGCCTTCTTGACCCCCTCCGGGGTGAACGCACCGGCCTTGTCCTCGACCCGCATCCGGCCAGCAGACGTTTCGGACGCCAGCGCCGACGGGGTCAACCAGCCCCCGGCCAGCACAGCCGCCGCCAGGACCGACAGCACTTTATTCATGGAAGCTCTCCTCCAAGTCGCAGCAGGCTCGGGAAAAGCCTTACCTCTCACGCCCGAACACCGCAGTACATTGTAGACCATCCGGCCGGAGTGGGACGGACCCGCCGGCTGGGTTATCATACCCGCGACCAGTTGGATCGCCGGCGGCGGATGAGGATTCCGACAACCGGTGTCCGGTTGAACACGGGCGGCAGTGGTACTTCGCCTGGCCTGGGGGGAGATTTCCGGTGACCCGGATGCGTGCGACGACGATTCTGGCGGTCCGCACCCCGGCCGGGGCGGCCATCGGCGGCGACGGCCAAGTCACCCTCGGCCAGGTGGTGATGAAGACCGACGCCCGCAAGATTCGCCGACTCTACGACGGCAAGGTGCTGGCCGGGTTCGCCGGCGCGGCGGCCGATGCCTTTGCGCTCCTGGAGCGGTTCGAGGCCAAGCTCCGCGACCACCAGGGCTCCGTCCCCCGCGCCGCCACGGAGTTGGCGAAGGAGTGGCGGACCGACCGGGTGCTGCGGCGGCTGGAGGCAATGCTGATCGTGCTGGACCGCGACCACCTGCTGCTGATCAGCGGCACCGGCGACGTGATCCAGCCTTCGGACAATGTGCTGGCGATTGGTTCCGGCGGCCCGTACGCACTGGCGGCGGCGCGGGCACTGCTGACGCACACCCAGCTCAAGCCCGGCGAGGTCGTCCAGGCCGGGCTGGAGATCGCCGGTGACATCTGCGTGTACACCAACCGGAACATCGAGCTGGTGGAGCTGCCATGACCCCCGAGGCGGAGCGATACCGAGAGCAACTGCGGGCGATGCTGCCGAAGTTGGCCGAGCGGTTCGGCGTGAGCGAGCTAGGGCTGTTCGGCTCCCGGGTCCGCGGCGACCACCGGCCGGATAGCGACCTGGACGTGCTGGTCACCTTCCGACCCGACGCCCGTCCGTCACTGTTTACGCTGAGCGACCTCGTGCTGACGCTTGAGGAGCGATTAGGGGTGTCCGTGGAGTTGGCCCTGAAAGAAAACCTCAAGCCACGCCTTCGTCCGCACATCTTGCGCGAGGAAGTGCGCGTATGACGCCGTCGGACGAACTGACTACCCTCGCCGATATGATCGACGCGGCCGAGCGCGCCATGGAGTACGCCGCCGGCACCACCCTGGACACCCTCCCGTTCGACCGGATGCGATCCGACGCAATCCTTCGCGTGTTGGGTGTACTGGGCGAGGCCGGCGGACGGGTGAGCCAGCAGACGAGTCAGCGGTTTCCGCTACTGCCGTGGCGGGAAATGAAGGGCATGAGAAACGTGTTGATCCACCGGTACGATCGGGTCGCCTGGCAAATCGTGTGGGATACCGTGACCATTCACATCCCGGCCATGATGCCGGCGTTGCGAGAGGCGCATCAGCAGTTGTTGTCCGAGCAACCCCCGCAGCCGCCGGAGGCCCCCTGATGGCCGACTCCATGACCCCCCGCCAGATCGTCGCCGAGCTGGACCGGTACATCGTCGGCCAGAACGCGGCCAAGAAGGCGGTCGCCGTCGCCATCCGTAACCGCTGGCGCCGGCAGCAGCTCCCGCCCGACCTGCGCAAGGACGTCACCCCGAAAAACATCATCCTCATCGGCCCCACCGGCGTCGGCAAGACCGAGATCGCCCGCCGACTGGCGCAGCTCGTCGGCGCGCCGTTCGTCAAGGTCGAGGCGACCAAGTTCACCGAGGTCGGCTACGTCGGCCGTGACGTCGAGAGCATGGTCCGCGACCTGACCGACGCCGCGGTCGGGATGGTCAAGCAGCGGCTCAAGGAGGAGGTGAAGGAGAAGGCCGCCGAGAAGGTCACGGATAAGCTGCTCGACCTGCTGGTGCCGCCGCCGAAGACCTCGCCGTGGGAGCCGGAGCAGGAGAAGGAGGACCAGGAGAAACGGCAGCGGACGCGCGAGAAGTTCCGCGCCAAGCTGGAAGCCGGCGAACTGGAAGACCGCGTCGTCGAGCTGAGCGTCGAGCAGAAGACCACGCCCGTGCAGATCTTCTCCAACATGGGGATGGAGAACATGGACGTGGACCTGCAGAACATGTTCGAGAAGATCATGCCGCGGGCCGCCCAACCCCGGTCGCTGCCGATCAAGGAGGCGCGGAAAGTCTTACTGGAGCAGGAGTCCGAGGCGCTGATCGACCGGGCGGCGGTGTCCGAGCAGGCGGTGGACCTGGTGGAGAACCAGGGGATCGTCTTCCTGGACGAGATCGACAAGGTGTGCGGCCCGCAGGCGACCCAGGGGCCGGACGTCTCCCGCCAAGGGGTGCAGCGCGACCTGCTGCCGGTCGTCGAGGGGACCACCGTGAACACCCGGCACGGGCCGGTGCGGACCGATCATATCCTGTTCATCGCCGCCGGGGCGTTCCACGCCTCGAAGCCCGCCGACCTGATGCCGGAGCTTCAGGGCCGGTTCCCGATCCGGGTCGAGTTGACCGACCTGTCCCGCGACGACTTCCTGCGCATCCTGACCGAGCCGAAGCACGCCCTGACCAAGCAGTACGCCGAGCTGTTGAAGACCGAGGGGGTGGACCTGGAGTTCACCCCGGACGGGGTGGAGGCACTGGCCGACCTGGGGTTCGAGCTGAACCGCACGGCCCAGAACATCGGGGCGCGACGGCTGCACACGATCCTGGAGCGGGTGGTGGAGGACGTCAGCTTCGAGGGGCCGGACCTGACCGAGAAGCGGGTAGTGATCGACGGCAAGCTGGTCCGCGAGAAGATCGGGGCGATCACGTCCAAGGACGACTTCGGCAAGTACATCCTGTAATGTGGTCCGCTCGCTCCGCGAGCGGATTCCGAAGACTGCTCGCGGAGCGAGCGGACTACATTACCGCACGTGCATGTCGTGGAACGCGTTGACGTGGCCGATCACCCACTTGTTGAGGTCCTTGAGCATGTCCGGGTGGAGCTTGTGGTTGGTCGGGTAGGTCTCCAGCCGGACGTCGGAGCCGGCGGCGTAGAAGACTTGCCTGTCCCGCTCAGCCGTCGCGTGCGGGACGACCGCGTTGGCGATGCCGTGGCCGATCATCACCCGCAGGTTCCGGGCCTGGTCCAGCCGGAACAGCGGACACCCCGGGGCCGGCCGCGGCAGCCCGCCGTTGAGCGACGCCACGCCCGCCACCTTGTCCCCCAGCTCGAACGCCGCCCGGTACGCCGCCGCCGCCCCCTCGTAGACGCCGACCAGGTACACCCGCTCCGAATGGACGTGGTACGTCCGCCGGGTCTGCTCGACCGCCCGGACCAGGTAGTCGGTGTACAGGTCCGGGTCGTCCCCCCAGCCGCAGGCCGGCCGGCCGTCGGTCCGCGCCCCGAGCGAAGCCGGCCCCCGCAGGCTGATCGCCACGAAGTTCCGCCGGCTCACCCGCGGGGCCAGCCGCAGCACCGTCTCCTCATTCCCCCCGTGCGGGTGGAACAGCACCAGCAGCGGGTACGCGTATCGCGGCTCGTACCCGTCGGGCAGGAACGTACGCACGGTCTGGGCGGCCGGCTCGGCCGGGAGTTCGGAGGTGTAGAACCCCTCGGTCGGGCGGTCGGTTCGCCAGTAGGAATGAATGTCCGGCATTGGCAACCTTGGTATCGGGGCCCCGGGGTTCGGCGGCGTTCTTCGGGGTCGGGCCGCGGTCGGGGGACAGCGGGGCGACCCGGATTCGGGTCGGTCGCGACAACTCTATGTCGGGTCGCCGAACCGGTCAACACGGCCTGGTGCGAGACTGAAGCCAAACCCGCGGTTTTTCGCGGTTCCCGGCACGGTCGCACCGGATAAGTGGCCTGCACTAGACTGGTTAAGATGCACAGGAACGGTTGACATGCCGGGAAAAGCGGTTCGGAGGAGACAAGGCCATCGAGCGCACGGCGCATCCGGCCCGATCGGTACTTTAGCGCAGAACCGCGCAACCTGAGCGCACGGATGTGCGCCGGTCCCCGGGACCGCGGCCGTCCCGGCCGCTCTGGCTCCACGAGTCAGGGGGCTCCGACGACATCCGAGCACCGTGACCGGTGAAGCCAGAGCGGCCGGGCGAGCCGCGCCCTTACTCCGCGATCAGCCCACGCTTGACCAGGTAGTTCAGCACCAGCGCCACCCCCTCCTCGACGCTCTGCTTGCTCGCGTCGAAGGTCAACTCGGGGTTCGCCGGCGGCTCGTAGGGGTCGTCCACCCCGGTGAACCCCATCCCCTTGCCGGCCGCAACCGCCTCCCGGGCCTGCTTGTAAAGCCCCTTCGGGTCGCGCTGCTCACACGTCTCGATCGGGGTGTCCACGAACACCTCGATGAATGGGATCGCCCCGGACTTGTTCTGCTCGTGGATCTTCCGGGCCGCGTCCCGGTCCTTGCGGTACGGGCTGATGAAGCTGGTCAGCGCCAGCAACCCGGCATCGGCGAACAACTTCGCCACCTCGCCGATCCGGCGGATGTTCTCCTCGCGATCGGCGGCCGAGAACCCCAGCCCGAACCGCTTCGCCTGCTCCTCGGCGCTGCCGCGCGTCTCCATCAGGATCTTCGGCCCGGCGTTGAGCCCGAAGCGGATATTGTCCCCATCCAGGACGTAGGCGGCGTGGCCGCGCTGAATGAGCACCTGTTCCAGGGCGACCGCCAGGGTGGACTTGCCGGACCCGGACAGACCGGTGAACCACAGGGTCGCCCCGGTCTGCTTGAGGAGCTTCGCGCGCTCCTCGCGGGTAACGGTCCCGGCGTGGTAGAAGACCTGCGTCGGCTTGATCTCTGACATCAGTGGGGTTGTGGGGTGGTGAGGTTGTGGGGTGGTGGAAGATTGACCGGGCTAGTGTATGAATGCCCCTGCCTGCCCACCACCTCGCGACCTCACCACCTCACCACCTACTGAACCCGGAATGGCATGGTCCGACTGACGGCCCGGCCGGACGCCGGGTCCTGGACCTCGAAGGTGATCGTGTACGCGCCCGGCTTCGACGGCGTACGGAACCGGAAGAGCAGGAAGTAATCGCGGATCGGGCCGCGGGTGAAGTCCCGCTTGTCGTCGTGCAGGGTGGGGACCGGCTTGTTGGTCTGATCCGGCAGCGGCACGACGGCCCCGGCGGCGTCGCGGACCTGGAGGGTGCAGACCAGCCGGGTCAGGAACCCTTCGCCCTCGGTCGGGCTGCTGGCCGGGATCGACGGGACGTTTCGCACCTCGACGTACACCTCGGCCCACGTTCCGGGCGCGAAGGCGTGCCGCTCCGGCAGCGGTTCGTACCGGGCGAAGTTCCGCACCGCCCGGCAGAAGCATGCCTTCTCGACGGCCAGCGGCGCCCGGGCACTCAGCACCGCCAGCGCCGCCTCGACCTGCTTGGCCAGGTCGCCGACCTCGGTGGTCGGCTGGCCCAGGCTCGTCTGCGACGCCCCGACCAGCGCCGGGATCATCCGTAGCAACAGCTCCTGGTTCGGCGCGTCGAGCCCCTCCAGGAGTTTCTTGGCCTTGCCCGGGTCGTTGTCCAGGAACGCCCGGACCACCGCGACCAGCATCGGGTCGGCTGGTGGAGAAGACCTGGTCACCTTCTCTGGCAGAGGCGTTGGCGGAAGTGGAGCCACCGGCGTGGTCATCTCAGCGGTGGTCGGAACGTCCGGCGGCGGGATGGTAGGCGGCGGGGGGTCGGAGGCGAATCCCGCCCGCTGAACGAGCCGGCAACGGGGGTACTCGCCTCCGACCCCCCGCCGCCTACCATCCCGCCGCCGGACGTTCCGACCACCGCTGAGATGACCACGCCGGTGGCTCCA
>DATLIF010000096.1:0-9449 GCA_035539575.1 Fimbriiglobus sp.
GTACAGGGCGGTGACGACTCGCTCCGGCAGTGTCGGCGACGAACGCTTCGCCATCCTCTGCGCCCTCCGCCGTCGAAAGAACTCATGCAAGCCGCTACCGGTGTACCGTGACTGCGGTCGCCTCACCCCAACGGAGCTTGCCATGACCGGCACCACGATTCTCGCCATCGACCTGGGCAAGTACAAGTGCGTCGCCTGCGCCTACGACCGGGCCACCACCGCCGCCGAGTTTCGGACCATCACGACTAGCCGGGCCGAGGTCCAGCGGCTCATCCGCACCGCCGGCCCGGCGGCGGTGGTGATCGAGGCGTGCAGCCTGGCCGGCTGGGTCCACGACCTCTGCGGCGAGCTGGGCGTCCCCTGCAAGGTGGCCAACACCGCCGCCGAGGCGTGGAAGTACAAACACGCCAAGCGGAAGACCGACCGCGACGACGCGCTGCGGCTGGCCCAACTGGAGGCGCTCGGCCAACTCCCGGAGGTGGTTGTGCCGGCCAAGCCGGTCCGCGAGTGGCGGGCGTTGATCGCCCACCGCCAGGCCCTCGTCGGCCAGCGGGTCGCCGCCCAGAACCGCGTCCGCGCCGTCCTCGTCGGTCAGGGTCTGCCGGCCCCCCGCGGCGCGAAGACGTGGACCGCGACCGGGCTGGCGGGCATCGCGCAGTTCGTCAAGCCGCTGGCGGAGTGCGGGCCGGACGAGCTGTGGCGCGGGATGCTCGACCTGGCCCTGACCGCCTACCGCCAGGCGGAGGAGTTGGTCGCCATCGCCGAGGCCAGGCTGGACCAACTCGGGAGGGCCGACCGTCGGGTCCGACTCCTGGAGTCGGTCCCGGGGCTAGGGCCGCGGACGGCCGAGGCGGTGGTGGCGCACCTCGACGACCCGAAGCGGTTCCGCAGCGGCAGGCAGGTGGCCGCCTACGCCGGACTGGTACTGCCGCGGGCGGATCACCAAGCGCGGCCCGGCCGTCCTCCGCAAGCTGCTGGTCCAGTGCGCCTGGGCGATGCTCCGGTACAACCGATGGGCGCAGGCCGTGTTCGAGAGGCTCAGCCGGGGCAAGGCCCGCCGCAAGCAGGCGGTGGTGGCGCTGGCTCGCAAGGTCCTGGTGAGGTGCTGGGCCATGCTGCGGGACGGGCAGCCGTGGCGGGCCGACCCGGACCCGGCGCCGGCGGCCGCGGCCTGACGACCGTCAGGACTCGACGGTGACAGGATTCGCCCGCGACGACCGAGGGACGCCAACGGGAGCCGGTCGCGTCAGCCCGAAGCTGGTTGTACCCGGGGCGGCTTGCCCGCCGGAGGGTGACCGAACGAATGGGCGGCGCAGCGGATACCAGTTACTGGGACGGCACCACTCGCCCGCGCGACGGGTGCCGCAGCCCGAATAGTCGAGTGCGACCCGACGGCGGACCGCGGACCCCGGAGCAGTCAGAGCGACCCGCGGCCGGCCGTGGGGTCGGGGGCGTTGTCCCCTCGCCGCCCTCGTCGGTCGGAGTGAGCAGAACGGGAGGGAGAAAAGGCCCGGATTTCAAGACGGTTTGAGTTGACAGTCCCGCGGCTTCATAGTCAAGCAACTCACCCGCCGCGGCGGCGCAGTGAGCATTGGTTCTCAATCAGCTTATCCCGCCGTGGTCGGGTGCAGCGGGGGTTCGGCAACACTCGCCCGAAGGAACGCATCCCGTCACTCATTCGGGGAGCCCTCCGGCGGCCGAACGTCCCGCTCGGTGAACCACTCTGTCGCTTCGGACAGGCTCCGCACGATGCGGATCTGGATCTGCGGGTTCTCGTTGACCGCCTCGTAAACCCGCGCGATGCCGTGCTGCTCGGGCTCTTGCACGACGATCGCGGACTTGACCACTCTCGAGAACCGTTGCCTGCTTCGCCGAACTGCGAAGTAGTAGACCTCCCGGAGGCCCACCTCGAACCGCTCCACGGCCGTCAGGTCCGTGATCCGATCGAGTGAGACCGGCTGCGACGCCTCGGCAATCTCCGCCTCCCACGCCATGTGGTTGAGCTCCGGCGCTGTGAAGACGCCGTATACCCGGGCGAACAAGATGGCGTCGGGCGTCGTGAGTTCGAATGGCATGATGGGCGCTCCGAGCAACACATAGAGCCTGGCGTGCGCCGCTGTACATCCAGCTCACCGACCGCCGTGGCGGGTGAGCTGGGAATCGCCAATCAGCATAGCCCACCGTAGTCGGGTGCGACGGAAGGTTCAGCTCGCGTCAGCGACTGCTACCGTTGACGAGAACCTGCCCGTCCGCCGTAATGGTGATCCGGTCACCCGGTTGAAGCGTCCCTCGGTCCGCCCCTTCGACCGTCAGCTTCCCGTCCTCGATTCGGAGCCGGCGGGAGCCGCCCCAGGCGAAGTCGCACACCTCCCCCGTCACGCCCTTCCCCTCGCCCGCCGACCGGAAGCTCAGCGACGACCAGCCGCCGGTATCTTCGCACTCCATGACGTACCGCCCCCGTTCAGGTCGTGCTTCGCGAAGGTCCGTGGTGGCGACGGCGGCGATACCCGGCCGCACCCGACCGGCAGGATGCAGAGGACGGAACACACTGCAGCGCGACGGGTCATCAATCGCTCCAGTGGGCCGAAAGAACCAATATTAAGCCGTGGGCGTACCGTGGGGTAATCGCCCTCACCGCACTGAGGAGCTTACGATGCCCGCCGACACGATTCTCGCCATCGCCCTGGGCAAGTACAAGTGGGTGGCCTGTACCTACGACCGGGCCACCACCGCCGCCGAGTTCCGGACCTTCACGACCAGCCGGGCCGAGGTCGAGCGGCTCGTCCGCACCGCCTGCCCGGCGGTGGTGGTGATCGAGGCGTGGAAGTACAAGCACGCCAGGCGGAAGACCGACCGCGACGACGCGCTGCGGCTGGCCCAACTCGAGGCCCTCGGCCAGCTCCCGGAGGTGGTCGTCCCGGCCAAGTGGGTCGCGAGTGGCGGGCGCTGATCGCCCACTGCCAGGCCCTGGTCGGCCAGTGGGGTCGCCGCCCAGAACCGCATCCGCACCGTGTGGCATCCCAAGGGAGCGGTCCGGTACACGAACGCGCTGTACCAGACGCTTACCGCCTCGGAGGCTTGACCCACGAACGGCCAAATCCTGACGGGTGTGCGTGTGGCGTCCGACGTGACGGGCGGGTAGGATTCGGCTCCCGGTTCTGATGATGTGGGGCCGCCCTGCGGCATGCGATGGTAGTAACCCGCTGCGAACCAGACGGCATCCGAAGCCGCCGAATGACGTGGAGACGCCATGCGCGACCCCGAAGCCGTCCTGACACGCCGTCGTCTGCTCCAATTCGTCGGCGGCGGCTACCTGGGCCTGCATCTGGGCGGGCTCTGGCGAGCCCAGGCGGTCGGCCCCGACCTGACGCCCGCAGGTCAGCCGATCCGGGCCTGCATCCTGATCTTCTACTACGGCGGGCCCAGTCACCTCGACACCTTCGACCCGAAACCCAACGCCCCCGCCGAGGTCCGGGGCGAGTTCCAGCCCATCGCGACGTCGGTGCCGGGGGTGCAGGTCTGCGAGCATCTGCCGCGGACCGCCCGCCTGATGCACAAGGTCGCCCTGATCCGCAGCATGACACACACCGCACGCCTGCACGATTCGGCGGCGATCCACGCGCTGACGGGGCGGCCGCTCGACGGCCCCGACCGGGAGCTGTTCTCCCCCCTCCCGCAGGTCTACCCCAGCTACGGCAGCGCGGTGGCCCACCTGCGCCGGGACCGGAACCCGGAGGTCCCGTTCGCCGCCTTGCCGTTCCCCTTCCGCAACGTCGTCGAGGTGCCGTGCCAGGGCGGCGGCTTCCTCGGCACGGCGTATGACCCGTTGCAGATCGAGGCGGCGCCGGCCGCCCGACGGTACCAGGCCGAGATGCTCCAGCCCGCGGAGGGCGCCCCGGCGGACCGCCGACAGAACCGGCGGCAACTCCTCCGGCAGCTGGAGCGGGAGGCGACCTCGGGCAAGTTGCCGGCGCTCTACGAGAAGGCGTACCGGTTGCTGGACTCCGAGGCGATCCGGCGGGCCGTGGACATCACGCGCGAGCCGCCGCGCGTGCGGGAGCGGTACGGCGTCGGTGCGGATCCCGTGGCCGTCGGCGAGGGGGGTGGCGGAGGCAACGGCGCGGAGATGGGCTACGCACGCCAGGTGCGCGGGCAGAACTTACTGCTGGCCCGCCGCCTGGTCGAGGCCGGCGTGCCGTTCGTGAACGTGTACGACTTCAAGCAGCAGGGCCAGAACTGGGACGCCCACTTCCGCTGCGCCAACCAGCACAAGACCCACCTGCTGCCGCAGGCCGACCGATCCCTGTCGGCGCTGCTCGAGGACCTGGACGCCCGCGGCCTGCTGGACTCCACGCTGGTCGTGGCGATGGGCGAGTTCGGCCGCACCCCGAGGATCAACGCCGAGGGCGGCCGGGACCACTGGCCCGACTGCTACAGCGTGGTACTCGCCGGGGGCGGCGTGGCGGGCGGGGCCGTCTACGGCTCCAGCGACCGGGTCGGGGCGTACCCGGCCGGCGACCCGGTCACGCCCGGCGACCTGGCCGCGACGATCTTCTGGCGGTTCGGCCTGGACCCCGCGACCGAGATCCGGGACCAGACTGGGCGGCCCCATCGCCTGGCCACCGGGGAACCCCTGCGCCGATTGTTCGGCCAGTAACGAACCCGCGACGGACTGGGCGCTCCAGACGACCGCGGCCGATCGCAAGACCGGGCCGCGGGGGTTGCGCGAGCCGGGTATGAGCACGCGGGAGATCGCGAAGGCGGTCGGATGCGTTCGAAGCGCTGGAGTCAAGGACTTGATGTGGGTGGGTGATTCCGTGGGATCACCCGCCCGGACCCCGCCCCCTCGACGTTGCAACACGACCCGGACGACGGACCGGCCCCGCGTGGCGGTCCGGTTGCTCGCGGCCCGGTCGGGTCATCGCTCGTTCGGCACCTCGACGACAGGCGGTTCGCGATCGACAACAGGGCTGCGAGGAATCGACATGACTGAGCCTCCGGGCGAAGTGCGCGGACAGGGGCCGGGCGTCGGGCGAAGGGGCGATGTGTGTACCGTAGGTTAGATCCCAGTCACCTCCGGGCGTCACCCGCCACCGGCGGTCCCCCCGAGCCCGACCGGGCGGCCGGGGGTCGAGCCGCTACGACCGGCTCAGTTTCCCACCGGGGCGACCCAAAAACTCGGACGACCCAACTCGGTAGCGCGGTCAGGTCCGTCCGGTGCGGTCGGACGGGTGGTCGGTCACCGAACCGCCGGGCCGGCCGGATTCGACGACGGCAGCCCGGCAAGTGACGGCGGCGTTACAGCGATGCCAGGGCCCGTTCGAGGAACTCGCGGTTCGCCTTCGCGTTCGCCGTCGTCTCCTCCGCCGTCGAGCCGACCTTCGACCCCTCGAGCATGATCGGCCCCTGAAACCCAGCCGACTTCAGCCGCTTGAACACAGCCGCGAAATCCACCTTCCCCGTCCCGAGTTGCGTCATCACGTCACCCTTCACCGCACCGCAGTCCTTGGCGCAGAACCCCGTCACGTGCGCGGCGATCGGGTCCAGTTCGGACACCGGGTCCTTGCCCGTATAGTGGATGATGTTCCCGGCATCGTACCAGATCGAGAAGTTGCGGTGGTCCACCGCCTTGATGACCTTCAGGATTTCGGCCGCCGCACCGCTGATCCCGCCGTGCGGCTTCATCACCACCGCAACCCCCTTGTCCTGAGCGTAGGCCGCGGCGTCTGCCATCACCTTAACGAACGGGCCCACGTCCTTGGGGTTGTCCGCGCCGAAGGTCATGACGTACCCGAGGGACAGCGTGTGGGCGTTGTCAATCTGGGCACGAACGTCCTTGATCGCGTCGGCGAGGGGGGCCGCCAGGCGGAGCCGGAGTGAGCCGAGGTTGGCTGTCAGGCCGCTGGCCGCGATCCGCCTCTTCAGACCGTCGATGTAGTCCGGCGTCGCGTCCGTGCCGATGAACGGATCGTGCTTCGTGCGGGAGAGCAGCCCGAACGTCGCGTACCCCGCCGCCTTCACCCCCTTCAGACACTCGTCGAAGGACCACTTCGCCCACGGTCGGTTGAAGCATCCGACTGGCCAACCGACGGCGTTCGCCCAGGTCGCGTGCGGCCAGCTCAGGCAGAGGGCGACGCCCGTGGTGGCGGCCCCGCAGAGGAAGTTCCGGCGGTCCATGGCACCCTCTCGTATTGCGGTCGGACAAATCGGCCCGGTCGTTCGCGGATAGTCTAACCACACCCCGCCGTCGTGTCCGACCCCGGTGCCGCCATGACCCGATCTCTCGCCGCACTCGTCGTCTAAGATCGCGGTTTCCGCCCCGGCCGCCGGCCTGGAGCCGATCCCGGATCGGCTCGTGGTGCTGACGTTCGACGACGCCAGCAAGTGCCACCTCACGGTTGAACGCGGCCGCGTTCGACTGAACTCTGGACGACTTCACATACCAGGAAGACTACACGGTTTTCGGGACCCCAAACGGCTCGCGATACGAACGCCCCAGCAGGCGATTCGCCTCAGCGTCGTCGATGCACGTCTCGGTCCGGGCGTCGAACCGGACCGCCCGGCCGGTGCGGAAGGCGATATTCCCGAGGTGACACAGGCGGGTGCTCTTGTGCCCCTCCTCGATGTCGGCATTGGGCCGCCTCACCGTCGACCCGGACGAGTTCTTGATGCAGTCGATGAAGTTGCGTTGGTGGATCGAGTCCTCCGTCCCCTGGCCCTTCGGGTCGCCCTTGTCCGAGGCCTCGATGCCCTTCTCCACCCGCCAGCCGTCCCGGCCGAGGACTAGCGTGCCGTGTTCACCGTACACCTCGGCCACGGGCCCCGTGCCCTTGGACCAGACGCGGTGGTCCCAGGTGACCGAGCACATGGGGAACTGGTAGGTTACCGTCATGGTGTCGGGCGTTTCCTGGTCGTCGTCGTAGAAGAACTTGCCGCCGGCCGCGACGATCCGCGTCGGGGCATCCAGGCCGAGGATCCACCGCAGCCGGTCGAGGGCATGGATCCCGTTGTTGCCCAGTTCCCCGGTGCCGTAATCCCACATCCAGTGCCACCGGTAGTGGAACCGGTTGGTGCTAAAGGCCCGTTCCGGGGCGGGGCCGAGCCAGAGGTTGTAGTCAACCCCCGCGGGGACCGCAGCGTCCGGTGCCTTGCCGATATCGGGCCGCGAGCCGCCGATCCAGGCGCGGGCCGCGGGGATCTTGCCGAGCTTGCCGGAGCGAACGAGTTCGGCGGCCCGGGCCAGGCTGGGGCTGCTACGGCTCTGCGTCCCGAGTTGCACCACGCGGTTGTACTTGCGGGCCGCCTCGACCATCCGCCGGCCCTCGATGAGGTTGTGGGAGGCCGGCTTCTCGCAGTAGACGTGTTTGCCCGCCTGGCAGGCCCAGATCGTCGCCAGCGCGTGCCAGTGGTCGGGCATGGCCACGACGACCGCGTCGACAGTCTTGGCCTCCAGCACTCGGCGGAAGTCCTTCTCGATCCGGGCCTCGGGCCGCTGCCGCTCGGCCAACAGCTTCTGGCCGAACGGGAAGAAGCTGTCGTCGACGTCGCACAGGTACGGGATGTCCACATCCTTGAAGCCGGCGAACGGGGGAATCAACTGCCGGCCCCGGCCGCCGACACTCCCCGGCACCGTCGAGCCGATCCCGATGATGGCGAGCGCGACCTTCCCGTTGGGCGAGTCCGCGGCTCGTGCGTAGGACCGTGCCGACAGACCGGCGACGGACGCGGCCGAGGATGCCAGGAACGTGCGGCGGTCGACGGCGGTCATGGCAGCCTTTCCCCGGACAGGAACAGCTCGGCGGGATGGACTGTTCCCGGGCGGCCCTGTGCGCGCAGGAACGATCGCGATCGTCGCGCGCGTCGGCGAGGGGAACAAGGTAAAACTCCACACCCCTAATTGATGAACGTGGCGGTGTTACGACGTGGCCGATTGGCGGACACTGCTGGAAGTGGACGGGGCGCGGCTCGACCGGGACGGTGTCTCAGCGTGGACGAGGGCCGGGGGACGGCGTGTCGGTGGAAGGGCTTGGTCCCGCCGGCTACAACCCAGTTCGGTGCGGTGACCGGTCCCCGGTGGATCGGGTTGCCCGTCGGGTGTTCGCACTCTATTAGTACTACAGTTGTAATTGATATATTACCCCCGTAACGGGTTTCGTTCGGGGGCGAGTGATGTCAGGACGACCGACCGCGACCGCGGTGCAGGACTGGGCCACCGAACTCGACACCGTGGGCGAGCGGCTCGGCCGGTACTTCTCTCGGGCCGAGCCGCGGCGGCGGGCGGTCGAGTACCTCCGCGGGCTTCTCTCCGATGTCGAGCGGAAGAACGGGTGGCAGTTGGCCGAGCGGTTGGGCGACCCGACCCCGTACGGGGTCCAGCACCTCCTCGGCCGGGCCGACTGGGACGCCGACGCGGTCCGGGATGACCTCACCCGGTACGCCCACGACCACCTCGCCGACCCCGACGGGGTGCTGGTGGTAGACGAGACCGGGTTCCTCAAGAAGGGGACGAAGTCGGCCGGGGTGCGGCGGCAGTACTCCGGGACCGCCGGGCGGATCGAGAACTGCCAGGTCGGGGTGTTCCTGGCGTTCGCCGGCCGCCACGGGCACGCGTTGCTCGACCGCGAGTTGTACCTGCCCGAGGAGTGGGCGGCCGACGCGGACCGGCGTCAGGCGGCCGGGATTCCGGCCGCGGTGTCGTTCGCGACCAAGCCGCAGTTGGCCGAGCGGATGCTCCGGCGGGCGTGGGCGGCCGGGGTGCGGGCGGCGTGGGTGGTCGCCGACACGGTGTACGGCAACGACGGGAAGTTCCGCCGGTTCCTGGAGGCCAACAGCCAGCCGTACGTCCTGGCGGTCCAGTCGAATCAGCAACTGTGGGACGGGCGGTCGCGGTCGCGGGTGGATGCCCTCGCGGTGGCCTGGCCGGCCGGGGTGTGGCACCGGGCCAGCGCCGGGGCGGGGGCGAAGGGGCCACGGTGGTACGACTGGGCGGCCCGGGCGTTCGGGCCGGTCGATGAGCGGGGGTGGCAACTCTGGCTGTTGGTCCGCCGGCACCGGGAGAAGACGGATGAGCGGGCCTACTATCTGTGCCGCGGTCCGGCCGATACCCCGTGGCGGGAACTCGTTCGGGTGGCCGGGTCGAGATGGGCCGTTGAAGAGGGGTTTGAGCGGGCCAAGGGGGAGTGCGGGTTGGACGAGTACGAGGTTCGCAGTTGGGCCGGGTGGCACCGGCACGTCACCCTGAGCCTGTTCGCGTTGGCCGTCCTCACCGTGGCCCGGAATCGGGCGCGGCGGGCCGGCGGGCGGTCAAAAGGGGGCCGCGGCTGATCCCGCTGACGGTCCCCGAGGTGCGGGTCTTGCTGCTGAGAGTGGTGTGGGCGTGGCTGGCCCCGGCCGAACAGGTGCTGGCGTGGTCCGAGTGGCGACGCGCCCACCAGCACCACGCCCGGGCG
>DATLIF010000097.1:0-5536 GCA_035539575.1 Fimbriiglobus sp.
GGATTACGTTTGGTGAGAGATGGGGATGCGTTCCGGGCTGGTTACTTGCACGTCCCGAGCCTTTCCCGCAAGTGCCTTGTCTGTTCTTTATCCCACTTGACGGTGCGCTCGTCGGCCGTTTCCCACTCGGGCGACTTCCAAGATTCGAGGATGTTCTGGGCCTCTTGTCGGTGCGACTGGATCACGCGGGCAAGCCACGGCTGTGCAATGGAAAGCCCTTTGTCTTGGTAGACGACAACCTTCTCAAGGAGGAAATCTTCCAAAGAGATCAGCGCACGAAGCGCCCCCTTGAAATCATCCTCCCGCGCCGGATCGAATTCGACCTCTCCACAGGTTACACGCTCTCGCCAATTGCTCAAATCGGCTTTCAGTGCTTCGAATCGGCGCGACTCAAGACGGACGAGGGTCTTAAACTCTTCTCGCAGAGCGACAACCTCGCCAACCCAGTCGTCACCAGCCGGGAGGATGTCGGTGAACGTTGCGCGGGCGAGGGAGTCGGCCACACAAATCGAGCGTGTATGACGAGTTGTTGTGAGCATCCTGTCACCCCCTTGAACCGCCACCCAGTACGATAAGTTCGGTCTGAGTTGGTCGAAAAAACCCGAATTCTAACGTCTTTGTCGATTCTAGTCAAACCGAACCATGCCTACCTATTATTACCTTCCTAAGTCGTTATGTCAACAGGACTTGCGCGATAACGGTTTTGCGCAACCGTATCTGCGCAACCGACTTGTGGAAAAGTAGAACGCTTTTTGCGCGCAGAGCACTCGACGAGGTAGGCGCGGCCTCTGAAGGCTTCGAAGGCAATTGCGGAACACCCGGCCGCAAAAAACGACAGCTGCCTAAAGCGGAACAAAGCCCGGGCGAGCTGTGGCTGTCCGACGGCACCCGATCCGACTGGGCGTACTTCGCTCGGTGGCATTACCGCGGGCGGGGGCTGGCGCACACCCGGCGGGTGATGCTGCTGTGGCACGGGGCCGAGCCGGTCGGGGTGTGCGTGTTTGGGGCGCCGGCCGCGGCGGTGGCGATGCGGTCGCGGTTCTTCGGGCTGGCGAACCCGCGGACCCGGGTGGCGCTGGCGGCGCTCAACGAGAAGCTGTGGGTGGTGCGGCGGGTGGTGCTGCACCCGGCGTACCGCGGGGCCGGGCTGGCGGCGGCGTTCGTGCGGCGGGCCTGCGAGCTGTGCCCGGTGGACTGGGTGGAGGCGCTGGCGGTGATGGGCCACGCCAACCCGGTCTTCGAGCGGGCCGGGTTCGCCCGCGTCGGCGCGGCCCGGCCCGGCGGCCCGGTGTACTATGTCCGCGACAACCGGGGGCTCCGCCCTTCACGACTTCCGGGGCGTCCGCTATCCTGACCGGTGCCCGCCTTGCCGGTTTTTGCACCCCGTCCGAACCACGATTGATCGACTGCGCCCGGGCCCGCGCCCGGATCGGGAGAAGCCCATGTCGGAAGTCCTTACCTCGACGCCCACGACGGAGCCGCCGGTCCTGCCGGAGAAGCTCGTCCCGGTCCCGGTGCCGCTGTCGCCGCGGCTGACGAAGTACCGCAAGATCACGCTGTTCGCGGCGCCGGTGCTGGCGATGGTGATGAGCTGGGGCAGCGCGGTCGGGCTGCACTACATGATGACCAACGAGGCGCCGGTCGCGGTGTCGGCTGCCGGCGGGCCGGCGGACGGGGCACGGGTGTATGCCCGGCACTGCGCGCAGTGTCACGGCGAGCGCGGCGACGGCCGCGGGGTGTCGCTGCTGGACCCGCCGGCCCGGTACTTCGGGGCCGAGCCGTTCAAGCTCGGGACGACCAGCAACCGGCTCTGCCCGACCGACGCGGACCTGGCGCGGGTGGTCCGCCGCGGCATCCCCGGGTCGGCGATGCCGGCGTTCCCGGCCCTCACCGACGAGGAGACGGCGGCGGTGGTCGGTCACGTTCGGCGGCTGGCGTGGGAGAACCTGTACGCCCGGCTGCGGGACAAGGCGATGAAGGACGAGGGGGACTACGACCCGCTGGAGGTGGCCGAGCGGGCCGACGCGATGACCAAACCGGGCCAGCCGCTGGAGGTGCCGGCGTCGTTCAGCCCCGCGAGCCCGGAGGTGCTGACCCGCGGCCGGGCGGTGTACATGCAGGCGTGCGCCCCGTGCCACGGCCCGGAGGGCAAGGGCGACGGCCCGCAGGTGAAGGAACTCAAGAACGACAACAACACCCCGGCCCGCCCCCGCGACCTGACCCAGGGCCTCTACAAGGGCGGCGACGAGCCGGCCCACCTCTACGCCCGCATCGTGCTGGGCATCCCCGGCACCCCGATGCCGGCCACCAACAACCTGCCCCCGCAGGACGTGGACGCGCTGATCGCTTACATCCGGTCGCTGTGCCCGGTGGAGCGAGTGATCACTGATCACTAAGTCACGAAGTAGTACAGCGCCAGCCCGAAGCCGATCGCGGTCGCGGTCCAGCGGACCACCGGCTGGGGCAGCCTCAGCGCGACCCGCGCGCCGACGTAGCCGCCGGCGATCGCCGAGGCGGCCATCACCCCGGCGTAGTGCCAGTCCACCAGCCCGACCCGCACGAACTCCACCACCGACGCGGTGTTGATCGTCGCGGCCAGGATGGTCTTCACCGCGTTCATCCGGTGGATGTCGCCGACGCCCATGAACCCCAGGGCGGCCAGCATCAGGATGCCGATCCCCGCCCCGAAGTACCCGCCGTAGACCGCCACCAGGAACTGGAAGCCGATCAGCCCGACCTGCGCGAGCGCCCCCGGCTCGCGGTCGGGGCGGCGTTTGCGCAGCCACCGCGCGACCGGCTGCTGGATCAGGAACAGCACCGCCGCCGTCAGGATCAGCCACGGCACCAGCACCGCGAACGTCTGCGTGTCCTTGCCGACCAACCACGCCCCGAGGAACCCGCCGGCCAGGCTCGGGGCCAGCATTCGCAGGACGAACCGCCGGCTCTCGGACAGCTCCTTGCGGTAGCCCAGCGCCCCGGCGAACGATCCCGGCAACAGCGCCACCGTGCTGGTGCCGTTGGCGAACGCCGCGGGCATGATGCTGGTCAGCGCCGGGAAGGTCAGCAGCGTGCCGCCGCCGGCCACCGCGTTCATGACGCCGGCCACGAACGCCGACGCGCAGAGAAAGACGTACGTCCCGACCGGCTCGGTCATCGCGGCCCCTGGGTGGCGGTGCAACCGGGCTGTTGTATGGAGTGGCACAAAAGTCGGGGCGGGTGTAGTTGCGGCGGCGGCGCGAGGGCAGTACGGGGGGAGGGTCCGACCATGCGCCATGTTCTGCTCGCCGCTGTGGCCGTCCTGTGCGTTCCGTCCGCCGGCCTGTCCCAGTTCCCGCCGCCGGGCGACAACTTCGAGTCCGGGCTGCAGGGCTGGTCCCAGGGGACCGGCGTGGCGCCGGAGTTGGTCGGCGGCGGGCCGACCGGGCAGTACATGCGGATCACGGCGACCGGTGGGGTCGGTGGGGCCGGCAGCCGCCTGACGGTCTTCAACCGTGTGCAGTGGTTGGGCGACTACATCGCCGCGGGGGTGACGGCCGTCGAGATGGACCTGCTGTTCATCCCGACCGCCGGCAGCCCGAGTTCCCTGTCGATCCGCCTGGCGTACAAGTCGGCGATCACGCTGGGCGCGCCGGGGTACAGCTCGACGGTGGCGATCAACCTGCCCAACGACGGGCAGTGGCACCACGTCGTCATCCCGATCACCGCGTCGGCGATGACTGCGGTCGGGGCGGCGGAGCCGTTCAACACCTTCATGACGCACCCGGCGGAGATGCGGCTCCTGCACTCGGCGGCGCCGAGCATCAACGGCGACCCGGTGGCGGTGGCGCTGGGGGTGGACAACATCCGGCCGGTGCCGGTCCCGGAGCCGACGGGCGTGCTGGTGGTGGCCGGCGTCGGTCTCGCAGTGGCGATAGTTCGCCGGTCAGAACAGCTCCCGCACCGGCTCGCCGCCGTGCGGCAGCAGGTTGTGCTGGCGGTCGGTCGCGTCCAGGTACGTCGCGTCCAGCGGCACGCCGAAGTGGCGGTAGATCGTCGCCGCCAGGTCGCCTGGGCGGACCGGACGCTCCTTGATCTGCCCGCCGTCCTTCTCCGTGCTGCCGATCACCTGACCGTGCCGCAGGCCGCCGCCGGCCAGGAGCATCGACATCACATACGGCCAGTGGTTGCGGCCGTCCGTGCTGCCCTGCGTGCCCATCGTCGGCGTCCGCCCGAACTCGCCCATCGCCACCACCAGCACCTCGTCCGCCAGCCCGCGGTCGCGCAGGTCGTCCGTCAGCGTCGTGACCAGGTGGTCGAACAGCGGCAGCAGCGGCCCCAGCCCCTTCTTGATGCCGCCGTAGGGCGGGATGTTGTCGCCGTGCGTATCCCAGGTGCCCGACGCGGTGTGGTAGCTCAGGTCCAGCGTCACGAACGCGCACCCCGCCTCCACCAGCCGCCGGGCCAGGAGCGCCTGCTGACACCACAGGTGCTTGCCATAGCGCTCGCGGGTCGCGGGCGCCTCCTTGCCCAGGTCCAGCGCGTCGCGGACCCGGCCGCTGGTCAGCATCTCGACGGCCTGCTGGTTGTACCGGTCCAGCCCGGCCATCGTGCCGCTGGCGTCCATGTCCGTCCGCAGCTTGTCGAAGCCGTCCAGCAGCGTCTGCCGGTCGGAGAGGCGCTTCGCGTCCACGCCGGCGGGCAGCTCGAACAGGTCGCCGCTGGACACCTTGCCGGTGTCCTTGCCGACGAGGTCGTAGACCGGCAGCTTGCAGGCGGCGTTGGCCGGGAACGGGTCGTAGGCCCGGCCGAGGTAGCCGCCGAAGGCCAGGTGGCTGCGGCTGCGGTAGAACGCCGCGTACGCCGGGGCCGCCGGCCGGTTGGGGCCGTGGAACTTCGCCACCAGCGACCCGACCGCCGGGTACAGCCGGGCCTCCGAGTTGGTCCGCGCCTCGGCGAGCAGGTTGCCGGTCTGCATCACCGTGTTCGGCTCGTGGTTGCTGTGCCGGCAGTCCACCGAGCGGACCACGGTGAACCGGTCGAGCCGGGCGGCGAGCTTCGGCAGGTGCTCGCAGACGAGCACGCCGGGGAGCTTCGTCTGCGTGACGCCGAACGGGCCGCGGTTCTCTGGCGGGCGGCCGGGCTTGGGGTCGAGGGTGTCAATCTGGCTGGGGCCGCCGGTCATCCAGAGCAGGATCATCGCCTTGCGGCCGCGCGTGGCGGCCTGGGCGCGGTGCCGGAGGAGGCCGGGCAGGGTCAGCCCGGCGACTCCTGCGAGGCCGGCCTTGAGCAGGTTACGGCGACTGGGCAGGAGCAGCCCGTCGGGGCTGTGGGGCCGGAAGCTGCCGAAGGCGTGAGGGTGGGTGTGTGGCATGGCGGGACCGGGACCAAGTGTCCGGTAAGGCGGGAGGTGGTATGAGTGTAGTCGCTTGACGCAAAGAACACAACTTTCGCGCCGTCCCGGTAGTGCGTCATTTTGGGAGGGCGAGGCTCCTGCCGAGCCGCGGCGCCGGGAACCTATCGCGCCGCGGCGCGGCCGGAGCCGCGCCCACCCAAAAGA
>DATLIF010000098.1:0-3781 GCA_035539575.1 Fimbriiglobus sp.
ATCCACGACTGTTCAGCCCGTGCCGCTCACCGGTTCACGTCGGTCGTCTGCGGGGCGTTGTCCGGTCCCCCGGTCGGCAGTGAGTTGTTCGGCCACGTCCCGGGCGCGTATGCCGGGGCGGACGTGGCCCGGGTCGGCCGACTCGCGGCCGCCGGCCAGGGTACGGTCCTGCTCGACGAGGTCCACGCCCTTGCGGCGGACCACCAGGCCGCGCTGCTTCGGGTTATCGAGACGGGCGAATACGAACCGGTCGGCAGTCACGAGACACAGGTGTCTCGTGCCCGAATCATCGCCGCCACCGACCGGGACCTGGCCGCTGTCGTCGAGCGTGGCCAGTTCCGCCGCGACCTGTATTACCGGCTAAACGTGGTCACGCTACACCTGCCGCCGCTCCGGGCGCGACCTCAGGACATCGCCCCACTGGCCCGCGGGCTGGCGGCCCGGTTTGGCGTCCGATTCGGCAAGAAGATCGCGTCCATCGACCCCGATGCCATCCGTGCTCTCGAGCAGTACCCGTGGCCCGGGAACATCCGCCAACTGGAAAACGTCATCCAACAGGCAGTCCTGTCGAGTAGTGAAAGTTCCCTGACGGTCGCCCATTTGCCGACGATGATCCCGTCTCGTTCGGACGGCAAGACGATTGAAAACGGCTACGCGAGTTCCCTGGCCCAGAACCGGGAAAGTACCGAGCGTGCAGTCATCGTTCGGGCACTGGAAAAAGTCGGTCACAGTCGCACGAGAGCGTCGCAGCTACTTGGAGTTAGTCGAGTTACGCTATACAAGAAGATGAAGAAGTACGGACTTCTGGACCAACCAGCCCACGGGAATCTCGATCGAGTTGGCCTGTCTGGATTTCGCGTATGAAATGAATGATTCATAAATACGAGAATTCGGGTTGATTCCCATCTTGCGTGTGGGTACATTCCTCACACTCTGTGACATCCAGACTTATCGGTAAATCGGGGGGACATTGACATGTCCCCTTCGCCCACGACCTAGACACGCACCCCGACCGGAGGTGGGTCCATGTCTACCGAGTCCGAGCTTTACTACTTCTGCAAGCCGACCAACGTTCAGCCGGTCCACCTGCCCATCGAGTTCCTTTCGGTGCAGGAGTTCCTCGCTGACGAACCCTGCTGCAAGACCGTCTGGGAGATGATCGCCCACCAGTTCCGCACCCGGAGCAAGTTCCTGGCGATCTGGCAGGGGGTCCGGTACGTGGCGGTCCACCGCGACTCCGACGGGCGGGTGGACGGGTTCTTGCTCGTCACCACGCCGGTCAACTGGCAGATCGACTATGTGGTCGTGCGGCCGGAGAGCCGCGGCCAGGGGATCGCCTCGGCCCTGGTTCAGGCCGCACTCAACCAGGCGTACCTGCACAAGACGCCGTACGTCATGCTGACCAGCAAGGAGTCGCTGCGGCCGCTGTACGAGTCGTGCGGGTTCGAAGTCGTCCGCAGCCACTGCCCGGTCTAAGCCGGGCACCTCCCCCGTCGTCACCCTGGGCGGCCGCTCCGGCCGCCCGCCCGAACCGAGTCCCCTCCCAGTTCGGCTGGTTCCCGTTTCGTCCCGTTCGGTACCATCGGTTGCCCATTCCAGTGGGAGGTTGGAACGATGTGCGGGATCTTCGGATTCACCGGCCGGCGGGAGGCCGCGCCCCTGCTCCTAGACGGTCTGAAGCGGCTGGAGTATCGCGGGTACGACAGCGCCGGGATTGTCACCGGCGCCGGCCGGTCGCTGCACCCGCGTAAGAAGTCTGGGCGGATCGCCGAGCTGGCCAAGGTACTCGGCGACCAGCCGGCGCCGGGCAACTTCGGCATCAGCCACACCCGGTGGGCGACCCACGGCGGGGCCACCGACCGGAACGCGCACCCCCACCTCGACGCGGCCGGCGACTTTGCCGTCGTCCACAACGGGGTCCTCGAGAACTACCTGGCCCTCAAGAAGCAGCTCCAGGCCGAGGGGGTGGTGTTCCGGTCGGACACCGACACCGAGGTGATCGCGCACCTGGTCGCCCGGTACTACGACGGCGACCTACTGGCCGCACTGCGGCAGGCGCTGGCCCTGGTGAAGGGGACCTACGGCGTGGCCGTGGTGACGCGACACGAGCCGGGGGTGATTGCGGCCGCCCGTCTCGGCAGCCCGCTGGTCATCGGGATCGGCCCCGACGGGACCTACGTCTCCTCCTGCCCGAACGCCCTGGCCGGGTACGCCGACAAGGTCGTGTACCTGACCGACCGGCAGCTCGCGCTCCTGACCGAGGATGACTGGCTGGTCCGCGACCCGAACCTGGGTCCGGCCGAGGCGACCGTCCACGACATGTCCGCCCATGTTGGCGTCGGTGAAGCCGAGTTGGGCAGCTTCCCGCACTACATGCTCAAGGAGATCTACGAGCAGCCGGAGGCGCTTGCCAACGCGATGCGCGGCCGGCTCGACGACGCGGACGCCACCGCCCACTTCGGCGGCCTGAACCTGACCGCCAAGCAACTCCGCCGCGTGGACCGGATCATCATGACCGCGTGCGGCACCAGTTACCACGCCGGGCTGGTCGGCGAATACCTGTTCGAGGAGATGGCCCGTATCCCGGTCGAGGTCGAGTACGCCAGCGAGTTACGTTACCGCAACCCGCCGGTCCAGCAGAGCACCGTGATGCTCGCGATCACCCAGTCCGGTGAGACGGCGGACACTCTGGCGGCCCTTCGCGAGTCGAAGCGGATGGGCCACACGACGCTGGCCATCTGCAACGTGGTCGGCAGCTCGATCGCCCGGGAGGCGTGCGGCGGGGTGTACCTGCACGCCGGCCAGGAGGTCGGGGTCGCCAGCACCAAGGCGTTCACGAGCCAGGTGTGCGTGCTGGCGATGCTGGCCCTCTACTTCGGGCGGATGCGGCACCTCTCGCCACAGCAGGGCGAGCGGATCATCCGCGAGTTGCGGGCACTGCCGGACGCGGTCCGGGCGGCGCTGGACTGCCACGCCGACGTCAGGCGAATCGCCAACAAGTACGCCGACGCCCGCAACGCGCTGTACCTGGGCCGGCAGTACCTCTACCCCGGGGCGCTGGAGGGCGCGCTGAAGCTCAAGGAGATCAGCTACGTCCACGCCGAGGGCTACCCGGCCGCGGAGATGAAGCACGGCCCGATCGCGCTGGTGGACGAGGACACGCCGAGCGTCTTCCTGGTGCCGCGCGGGGCGGTGTTCGACAAGGTCATGAGCAACATGCAGGAGATCAAGGCCCGCGGCGGCCCGGTGATCGCCGTGTGCAGCCCCGGCGACGAGGAGGTCGCGGCCCTGGCCGACGACGTGATTCCGGTGCCGGACGTGCCGGAGTACCTGCAACCGATCGTGACCGCGATCCCGCTGCAACTGTTCGCTTACGAGATCGCCCTGTTGCGCGGCTGCGACGTGGACAAGCCGCGGAACCTGGCCAAGAGCGTCACCGTCGAGTGAGCCACCGGCCGCGCCCCGTCGCTCCCCGAACAGGGGCCAAACGGCGGGGCGCGGCCAACGTGTTCCGGCCCGCCGCCTACCCGCAGTGCAACTCCACCGCAGACCCAACGCCAGCCCCGAGCCGGCTGGCGGCACTGCCGTTGACCACCGCGACCTCGACAAACCCGTCGCTGGAGGCGAGCGACACCACCTCCCCCTGCGCGGCGTCGGAGTACGTCCGCACCCACCGGGCCACCAGCGTCTCCGCCCCACCCACCGACACCCGTAGTGCGTGCGACTTCAACTGCGCCGCCGGGATGTTGGTAATCAGGTTGCCGAACTCGTCCACGAACTG
>DATLIF010000099.1:0-17469 GCA_035539575.1 Fimbriiglobus sp.
CCTGGAGTTCGCGGGCGACGAGCAACCCGACCGCGCGGGGCTTGCCCGCGGACTTCAGCGCGGCCGGCACCGCGACCATGCTCGCGTCGTTGTCGTTGTGGCAGGTGCCGAACGCGTCGTTGACGTACGCGTCGCCGAGCGCGGCGATCGCGGCGGCGAATTCCTTATCGTTCTTCTGCTCGCGCGGGTCGAACCGCAGGTTCTCCAGCAGCAGTACGTCGCCGGGCTTCATCGCCTGGACCGCGGTCGTCACCGCGGGACCGACGACCTCCCCTCCCGCCTTCTTGACCGGCTTGCCGAGCAACTCGCCGAAGCGCTGGGCGACCTTGTCCATCGTGAGGTTCGCCCGCTCCTCCGGCGTCGCCTTCTCCGGCCGGCCGAGGTGGCTCATCGCGATCACCGCCGCCCCGGCGTCGAGCAACTTCTGCACGGTCGGCACCGCGGCCCGGATGCGGCGGTCGTTCTTGACCGCCCCGGTCTTCTTGTCCAGCGGCACGTTGAAATCGACCCGGATCAGGACCTTTTTGCCCTTCAGGTCGCCCAGGTCGGCGATGGTCTTCTTCGGCATCGGAGACTCCCGGCGAACGGCCGGCGTAAGCCGGCTGGTGTGGCTTCACCAGCCGGCTTACGCCGGCCGTTCGCCCGTGCTTACGCCTTCGAGATCATGTACTTGAGCAGGTCCACGCAGCGGTTGCTGTAGCCCCACTCGTTGTCGTACCAGCTGACCAGCTTGAAGAACCGGCTGTTCAGCTCGATGCCGCTGGTCGCGTCGAAGATGCTCGACGCCGGGTCGTGGATGAAGTCGCTGGAGACGACCTCGTCCTCGGTGTAGGCGAGGACGTCCTTGAGGTACGTCTCGCTGGCCCGCTTCATCGCGGCGCAGATGTCCTTGTAGCTCGTCTCCTTGACGGTCCGCACCGTCAGGTCCACGACGGAAACGGTTGCAGTCGGGACGCGGAAGGACATGCCGGTCAGCTTCCCCTTGACCTCGGGGATCGCCAGCCCGACCGCCTTGGCGGCGCCGGTGGTGCTCGGGATGATATTCACCGCCGCCGCCCGGCCGCCCTTCCAGTCCTTCTTGGACGGGCCGTCCACGGTCTTCTGCGTCGCGGTGTAGCTGTGGATGGTCGTCATCAGCCCCTCCTCGACGCCGAAACCCTCCTTCAGGAGGACGTGGACCACCGGGGCCAGGCAGTTGGTCGTGCAACTCGCGTTCGAGATGATCGTGTGCTTGGCGGCGTCGTACTTCTCGTGGTTGACGCCCATCACCACCGTGACGTCCTCGCCCTTGGCCGGGGCGGAGATGATGACCTTCTTCGCGCCGGCGGCGATGTGCCCCTTCGCTTTCTCGGCCTCGGTGAACAGGCCGGTGGACTCGATCACATATTCGACGCCCAGATCCTTCCACGGTAGCGCCTGCGGTCCTTCCTTGACGGCCAGGCACTTGATCTTGTGGCCGTCCACGACGAGCGTGTCGTCCTCGGCGACCGAGGCGGACGACTTCTCGCTGCGAACCTCGCGGTTGAAGCGCCCCTGGGTGGAGTCGTACTTCAGCAGGTATGCCAGGTTGTCCGCCGGGACGAGGTCGTTGACCGCCACCACGTCGAGTTGCTTGCCGAGCAAGCCCTGTTCGACCAGGGCGCGGAACACCAGCCGGCCGATCCGCCCGAACCCGTTGATGCCAACCTTCACTGCGGCCATCTCTCGTTCGCTCCTCGCGTGGGGCGGCCAATAGCCGGCCGCGGAATGCATTCCTAGGGTATGTGTATGGCCGCGCCGGTCCGAGTCGAGGGCCGCGCGCTCCGACACACGAGACCCTCTCATGCCGAACACTGTCCGAGTCGCAGTCACCGGGGCCGCCGGCCAGGTCGCCTACGCCATGCTCGCCCGGCTCGCCTCTGGCGAGGTGTTCGGGCCGGAGACCAAGGTTATCCTCCGACTGCTCGAAGTCCCCCAGGCGATGCAGGCCGTCGAGGGGGTCGCGATGGAACTGGAGGACTGCGGCTTCCCGACGCTGGCCCAGGTGGACGTCTCCGACGACCCGAGGCACGCCTTTGACGGCGCCAACTGGGCGCTGCTCGTCGGCGCCGCCCCCCGCAAGCAGGGGATGGAGCGCAAGGACCTGCTCGGGCTCAACGGCCAGATCTTCGTCGGCCAGGGGCAGGCGCTGGCCCAGCGGGCCGCGAAGGACGTGCGCGTCCTGATCGTCGGCAACCCGTGTAACACGAACTGCCTGGTCGCGTACCAGAACGGCAAGGACATCCCGGCCGAGCAGTGGACTGCCATGACCCGGCTCGACCACAACCGGGCGGTCGCGGCGCTGGCCAAGAAGGCCGGCGTGCCAAACGCGGCCGTCACCTGCGTGACCATCTGGGGCAACCACTCGAACACCCAGTTCCCGGACTTCACCAACGCGAAGATTAACGGCAAGCCGGCCGCCGAGTCCATCACCGACCGGGCTTGGCTGGAGACCACCTTCGTGCCGCAGTGCCAGAACCGCGGGGCCGCGATCATCAAGGCCCGGGGACTGTCCAGCGCAATGTCCGCGGCGAACGGGGCGATCGACCACGTCAAGACGTGGATCAAGGGCACGGCCGGCGGCGACTGGACCAGCGCGGCGACGGTCTCCAAAGGGGAGTACGGCGTCCCGGCCGGGCTGGTATTCGGCTACCCAGTGACCGGCGACGGCAAGCCGGAGTTGAAGGTGGTCGAGGGGCTGAAGCACGACGCGTTCGGGCAGGCCGCGTTCAAGAAGACGCTCGACGAATTGCTGGAGGAGCGCGACGCAGTCAAGCACCTGCTGCCGGGGTAGAATGAAACCGTGCAAGCCCACGGGCGGGCCGTCCGCGGGCTTGGAGGATACCATGTCCACCGCCAAGAACGTCCTCGGCACACCGCTGCGGACCTGCTCGACCGACCCGATGACGGGCTTCTTCCGCACCGGTTGCTGTGACACCGGTGCGGACGACCTCGGGTTGCACATCGTCTGCGCCGAGATGACCGCCGACTTCTTGATGTTTTCCGCGAGCCGCGGCAACGACCTGTCCACGCCGAACCCGTGGTTCGGGTTCCCGGGACTGCGTCCGGGCGACCGGTGGTGCCTGTGCGCATCGCGATGGAAGGAGGCCCTCGACGCGGGGGCCGCGCCGCCCGTCGTGCTGGAGGCGACGCACATGGCGGCCCTGGAGTTCGTCGATCTGGACGACCTGAAGCGCCATGCCCTGGACCTGCCGGCCGGGGCGTGAATCCGTCGCCCAGTCCCTTGACCGCGACACCACTGCCTACCACTATCCGAATATGCGGCCGCGCAATCCGGGCCGCGCAACCGGAGGCAATGACATGCGCTGGCAGGGTTCGGGCGTCGAAGGCGGCGACGTCGAGGACCGCCGCAACATGCGGCCGGTCGCCGTGGGTGGCGGAATCGTCGGAGTCATCATCGTTCTGGTCGGGGCGTACTTCGGGGCCGACCTCCGCCCGCTTGCCAAGCAGTTCGAGGGCGGCGGCAAGATGGAGCAGGTCGGGCCGCCGGTCAACGACGAGACCCTGAAGTTCTCCAAGGCCGTCATGGGGTTGAACAACGCCATCTGGACCGAACAGTTCCGGCAGAACGGGTACGGGGTCTTCGAGAAGCCGACGATGGTCCTCTTCGCCGAGCAGGTCTCGACCGGTGGGTGCGGTACGGCCCCGTCCGCGGTCGGGCCGTTCTACTGCCCGGCGGACAAGAAGGTGTACCTCGACCCGACGTTCTTTAACGAACTGGAGCGGACGCTGGGCGGGTCGAAGGCCGAGTTCAGCCAGGCGTACGTGATCGCCCACGAGGTCGGCCACCACGTCCAGAACCTGCTCGGGTACAACGCGCTGGAGAAGAAGTTCCAGTCCCGCGAGGGGAAGAACGCCACGGTGCGGCTGGAGCTGCAGGCGGACTACCTGGCCGGGGTGTGGGCGCACCACTGTCAACAGCAGTACGACATCCTTGAGCAGGGGGACGTGGAAGAGGCGATCAAGTCGGCCAAGTCCATCGGCGACGACCGCATCCAGAAGAAGTCGCAGGGGTGGGTGTCGCCGGAAGGGTTCACCCACGGTTCGTCCGAGGCGCGGGTCCGCTGGTTCAACGACGGGCTCAAGTCCGGCGACGCCAGCAAGCGGAAGCTGGATGCGTTCTTCAACTCCGAACTCGGAAAGTTGGACCCGCTGCTGAGGTAACCAGGCGAACGGGGGGCGTAAGCCCCCTGGTGGGATGACACCAGGGGGCTTACGCCCCCCGTTCGCCTGGAACCGTTCTTACCCGACCAACTCCTTGATCGGGGCCGCCTTGTCGTCGAGGGTCGGGTTGCCGGGGGTCGGGTTCGCGGCCAGCGCTCGGGGCCGGCCGAGGTTGTCGCGAATCTGGCCGTGCGACTCCTCCAGCCCCAGACCGGCGTACAGCGTCGCGTACAGGTCGCCGATCTTCACCGGCTTGTCCTTGACCTCGGTGCCGTCGGCGCTGGTCGAGCCGTGGGCAATGCCGCCCTTGAGCTTGCCGCCGCCGACCGCCACGCTCCAGGCCCGCGGGAAGTGGTCGCGGCCGCCGTTCTGGTTGATCCGCGGCGTGCGGCCGAACTCGCCCATCCAGACGATGACCGTGTCCTTGAGCTTGCCGGAGGCGGCCAGATCCTCAACCAGTGCGGCCATGCCGCCGTCGAGTTGCGGCAGCGTCCGGGTCAAGGCCGGGAAGATGCCGTTGTGCATGTCCCAGCCGCCGAGCGTCACCTCGACGCACGCGACCCCCGCCTCGACCAACTTACGGGCCAGCAGGCAGCCGCGGCCGAAGCCGTTGTTGCCGTACCGGGCCACGTCTTTCTGGTCCCGGTCGTTATTGAAATTGAAGACGTCCTTGCGGCTGGACGTGACCAGTTGCAGCGCCTTGCCGTAGACGTCACGGTGAGCCTGGGCGGCGTCGGCGGCGACGTTGGTCTTGAGGCTCGACTCCAGGGTGTCGAAGATCACCTTGCGGCGCTCCATCCGGCCGGCGACCTCGGCCGGCGGCTGGACGTTCTCCGGCGGCGAGCCGGGGTTCTGCACGGTGAACGCCGCGTACTTCATGCCCAGGAAGCCCGGCCCAACCCGGCCGCCGCCGACCGAGATGAACGCCGGCAACTCCATGTTCTTCATGGCCTCGGCGTCCTGGCTGGTAACGTAGCTCAGGGCCGACCCGACGTGCGGGAACTCGGAGAGCGGGTTGGGCGTGCGGCCGGTACTCATCAGCGTCGTGCCGCGCATGTGGTCGCCCTCGGAGGTCGTCAGAGACCTCACGAGCGACAGGTGCTTCATCTGCTTGCCGACCTTCGGCAGGTGCTCGGTGATCTGCACTCCGGACGCGGTGGTCGAGACCGGCTTGTGCTCGCCGGCGTTGGGCGAGCCGGGCTTCATGTCCCACAGGTCGATGGTGGACGGCCCGCCGCCCATCCACAGGACGATCAGGCTCTTGCCCTTCTTCTTCATGGCCGGGGCCTGCGCCCGCAGGTCGGACAGGAAGGAGAGACCCGGCAGGGTGACGGCGGTGGCCCCGGCGGCGTGCTTGAGGAAGTGCCGCCGGTCGGTGATCCCGAAGAAGCTCATGCGTGAAACCTCTGGAGCTGGCCGAACCGACGGGACTGCGCCTTACCTGTCAGACGCCCCGACCAGGGCCGAGTTCCCGAAATCCGCACCGAAATCCAGGCGTCCGGGCCGGTTGGGGCGGCTTGCCTCGTACTCACGCAGAGCGTGGGTGCGAAGTGAACTGGTAGAATGCCCGGACTCCCCCGGAGGACGTCGATGCCGCCGACCCCCGCCTCCGCGTCCGACGTTCAAGCCGTCCGCGAACTGGCTGCCGCCTATGAGCGGCTCTCGGAGCAGATCGGCAAGGTCATTATCGGGCAGAAGCCGGTAGTTGAGCAACTCCTTATGGCGTTGTTTAGCCGGGGACATTGCCTGCTCGTCGGTGTACCCGGACTGGCCAAGACGCTGCTGGTTCGCACCGTGTCCCAGGTGCTGCAACTGTCATTCAAGCGGGTCCAGTTCACGCCGGACCTGATGCCGGCGGACATCACCGGGACCGACATCCTGCAAGACGACCCCGAGACCGGCCGGCGGCGGTTCGTGTTCCTGCCGGGGCCGCTGTTCGCCAACCTGATCCTGGCCGATGAGATCAACCGCACCCCGCCCAAGACCCAGGCGGCGCTACTGGAGGCGATGCAGGAGGGGCACGTCACCTCCGGCGGGCAGACGTACCGGCTGCCGGAGCCGTTCTTCGTGCTGGCGACGCAGAACCCGATCGAGCAGGAGGGGACGTATCCGCTGCCGGAGGCACAACAGGACCGGTTCATGTTCAACGTGAAGGTGGACTACCCGAACCGGGCCGAAGAAGTGGCGGTCATGAAGGCGACGACCGGCACGGCGAGACCCGAGGCCGCGCCAGTGCTCGACGGCAAGCAGATTCTGCGCTACCAGGAGGCAGTGCGGCAGGTGGTGGTCGGGGACCACGTGTTCAACTACGCGGCGGACCTGGTGCGGGCGAGCCGGCCGAGGGAGCCGGGCGTGCCGAAGTGGGTGCCTGAGCTGGTCAGTTGGGGCGCGGGGCCGCGGGCGAGTCAGTACCTGATCCTCGGCGGCAAGGCACGGGCGGTGCTGCACGGTCGGGTTCACGTCACGACCGATGACATCCGGGCGGTGGCGTACCCGGTTCTGCGACACCGGATCATGACCACGTTCCACGCTGACGCCGATGGGGTCACGCCGGACGACATCATCAAGAAGCTCATCGAGGCGGTGCCGGCATTGGCTGCAAAACCAGGCGAGCGGGGGGCGTAAGCCCCTGTTGAGGCGAAAACAGGGGGCTTACGCCCCCCGCTCGCCTCGCAGACCTGCGGCGAACCTCCTCGACCCTTGTCCCCTCCCTTTCCTGTTCCGACCGGGCTGTTAGCCTTCCCGTCTGGTCGGGTATCAATTATGTTCGCCCCCTTCCGCCGCGAGGTTCATGATGGGCCCCGACCCGCCGTCGTCGCGTTCTGGGCTGTCCCGGTCCGAGTGGGGCCTGATCCTGGTCCTCGTCGCGGTCCAGTTCACGCACATGGTGGACTTCGTCATCATCATGCCGCTGGGTGAGCGGCTGATGGACGAACTCCGCCTCACCGAACCCCAGTTCGGGCAAATCGTATCGGCGTACGCCTGGGCGGCCGGTCTGGCGAGCCTGGCGGCGAGCCTGGTGATGGACCGGTTCGACCGCCGAACGGTGCTGCTGACCATGTACGCGGGGTTCGCCGTCAGCACGCTGTTCTGCGGGCTGGCCCCGGACTACACGCTCTTGCTGGTGTCGCGGACGCTGGCCGGGATGTTCGGAGGTGTCGCGGCGGTGGCCCTGATGACCGTGATCGGGGACGTGTTCCCGCCCGAGAAGCGCGGCCGGGCGACCGGGGCAGTGATGTCGGCATTCGCGGTGGCGTCGATCCTGGGGGTGCCGATCGGTCTGGCGCTGACGGACGCATTCGGGCGGGGCGCGCCGTTTCTCGCTCTGGCAGGGCTCAGCGCGGCGGTGTGGGTGTTCGGGTGGCTGCGGCTGCCGCACGTCCGCGGGCATCTCGGCGAACAGAGATCGGGCCGGCTGGCGGAGTTCGCGGCGGTGGTGCGCGAGCCGAACCACATCCGGGCGTTTGCGTTCACCTTCTTCCTGGTGCTCGGGACGTTCACGGTGGCGTCGTTCATCGCCCCGTATCTGAGTTCGTGGAACGGGTGGCGGGAGCGGCACCTGCTGGTCATCTATTTCGTCGCTGGGCTGGGCACGCTGGCGGCGATGAACATCACCGGCCGGCTGGCCGACCGGTACCCACGGCGGCCGCTGTACGTCGGGCTGGCGTCCGTGGCGCTGGTCCTGGCGGTCGTGATCAGCAACCTGCCGCCGGGTCCGCTATGGGTGGCGACGCTAGTCCTGACGCTGTTCATGGTGTTCGCATCGGCGCGGGCGGTGCCGGCCCAGGCGATCCTGCTCGGGGCGGCGGCGCCGCGGGTGCGTGGGGCGTTCCTGAGCGTGAACACGGCGGTGCAGCACCTCGGCACCGGGGTGGCTCCGTTGATTGCCGGGTCGCTGACCGGCCGGGACGCGGACGGCCACCTGACCGGGTTCCCGCTGGTCGGGCTGGTGTCGGCCGGGACGGGGGCCGTGTCGCTGCTACTGGTGTGGCTGGTCCGCCCGGCTGCGGAGGACGTGTCCGCGGTCGTCGTGCCGCAACACCCAACAGCCGAACACGAACCGGAGCCGAAGCCGACCGCCGTCTGAGGCGAACGGCCGGCGTCAGCCGGCTGGTGTAGGATGACGTGAAGTCGCCAGACGGCTGACGCCGGCCGTTCACCCATGACACGTTTCGACCCCACCGAGTTGGCGAAGTTCGGTGGCCTGGCACTGGTCGCCCGGCAGGTCGTCGAAGGATTCCTGACCGGCATCCACCGCAGCCCGTTCAAGGGCTTTTCCGCCGAGTTCGCCGAGCACCGGCAGTACTACCCCGGCGACGAGATCCGCCGCATTGACTGGCGCGCCCACGGCAAGACCGACCGGTACTTCGTCAAGGAGTACGAGGAGGAGACCAACCTCAAGGCGGTCCTGGTCGTGGACGCCAGCGGCAGCATGAAGTACCGCGGCGGGCAGTCACTCAGTAAGTTCGAGTACGCCCAGCAAGTCGCGGCGTCGCTGGCGTACCTGCTACTCGCGCAACTCGACGCGGTCGGCCTGCTCATCCACGACACCAAACCGCGAGTGTTCGTACCGCCGAAGGCATCGGCCAAACACCTGCTTACCCTGCTGACCGCCCTCTCGGGGGTTGCGCCCGGCGGGGAGACGTCGCTGGCAGACGTATGGCACGACATCGCCGGCCGGCATCTCCGGCGGCGCGGGCTGGTGGTACTCATCTCGGACTGCCTGGACGACGCCGGGCGGATCGGCCGGGCGGTCCGGCACCTCCGCTACCACCGGCACGAGGTGATGCTCTTTCACATCATGGCGCCGGAAGAACGGGAGTTCCCGTTTCGGTCGGCCACCCGGTTCCGCGACCTGGAGCGGCCCGGGTCGGAGGTCGTCTTCGACGCCCGGCGGCTTCGTGAGGAATACTTGCGGAACATGGAATCGCACCGCGCCGCCCTGCGGAGGTCGTCCGCGGAGCAGCGGGCGGACTATCATCTGCTCCGTACGGACGAGCCGGTGGACCGCGCCCTGGGTGCGTTCCTGGCCCGCCGGGCGGCGCGCTGAGGGGAGCCAGGCTGTTGGAACCGCTGCCGGACGACATCCGACGGTTCCTGGACGGGAACATCGAAACGATCGACCAGCTGGAGGTGCTGCGGATCCTGGGGGAGAAGCCCGACCGGGAGTGGACCGCCGCGGAACTGGCGGCCGAGGTGCAGGCCAAGCCGCAGGTGGTGGCGACCCACGTCGTCGCACTCCAGGGCCGGGGGCTGCTGACCGCGCAGCAGCGCGGGGCAGACCTGGTCGCGCGACACGGCGCCCGCACGCCCGAGCTTCAAACACTCGTCGGCCGACTGTTGCAACTCTACCGCGAGCGCCCCGTCACCATGATCAAGATGGTCTACGAGCGGGCGAAGGACCCGCTGCGGACGTTCGCCGATGCCTTCCGCCTGCGGAAGGAGGAGGAGTGAGGTGGGCGGGCTGATCACCATCCCGGAACTGGAGGGGGCCGTCTACATCCTGTGCGCGGTGACGGCGTTGGCCTGCGCGGCGCTATTGTTGCGTGGATACAGCCGCAGCCGGACGCGGCTGTTGCTGTGGTGCGGGCTGTGCTTCCTGGCGCTGGCCGCGGAGAACGTGGTCCTGTTCCTGGACCTGGTGGTCTACCGCGACTTGTACCTGCTCCCGCTGCGGCGTGGGTTCGCGCTGGTCGGCGTGGCCGCCTTGCTCTACGGGTTGATCTGGGAGTCACGATGAACGACCCGATCGACATGATCACTGCCGGCGCGCTGGCGATGGGGTTCGCCGTCGCGGGGCTGTTTTTCGTGCGGTTCTGGCGGGACACGCGGGACCGGCTGTTCGCGTTCTTCGCCCTGACGTTCTTCATCCTGGCTGTCAACCGCGTCGGCACCGCGTTCATCGTCGAGCAGGCCGAACGGGGCGACCACCTGTACTGGGTGCGGTTCTTCGCGTTCGCGCTGATCCTGCTGGCGGTCGTGGACAAGAACCGGTCGCGGACCCCGCCCCCTCCCGGCCCGCCCGGGGCCGGGTTAAGCTGAGCGGATGGCATTCCTCAACGCGGCCCTGTTGCTCGGGCTGGCAGCGGCGCTGATCCCGCCGGTCGTCCACCTGTTTAACCGCCGCCGGACTGACTCGGTAGACTGGGCGGCGATGCAGTTCCTGCGGCTGGCCCCTGCCGCCCGCCGTCGCGTCGCCTGGGAACACGTCGCGTTGATGTTCGTCCGGTCGGCCACGCTGGCACTGCTCGCACTGGCCCTGGCGGCACCGGTGGTTGAGGTGTCGCTGGGCGGCCGGCTCGCCCCGGCGGCCGGCCGGGACGTGGTGTTCGTTCTCGACGGGTCGGCGAGTATGGCGTACCGACGCCCCGAGCCGGCCGCCGAAGTGGCACGGCGCTGGGCGGCTGACGCTATCGGTCGGCTCGGCTCCGATGATCGGGTTGCCGTTATTCAGGCCCGCCAACGGCCCGTCGCGTCAACCCCGACCCTGACCGCCGACCACGGCCAGGCCGCCAGCGCCCTGGAGTTGCTCGCGCCGCCTGGCGGCACTGCCGACTGGCCGGACGCGGTCCAGGCGGCGCTGAGCCTGTTCGAAGACGGCCGCGCGAACCGACACGTCGTGATCGTGACCGACGGCCAGCGACACGGGTGGGCGGACGAGGCGACCCTGGCCCGGTGGAAGTTGCTTCACAAGACTACCGGCCGGGACGCCGCGACCGCGCCGCGGGTGTGGGTGGTGAACGTCGCGGCCGACCGCCCGCACGACCCGGTTAACCGCACGCTCGATCCGATCTCGTCCGGGCGCGGGGTTGCGGTCGCCGGGCGTGACGTGATGTTCCAGTCCGCGGTCCGCACCACCGGTGCGAACGGACCAACGGCCCCGCACAAGGTACGCCTGGAAGTAAACGGTCTCGCGCTCCGGGACTTGACCGCGGAGGCCGGCGGGCTGCGGTTCGCACACAAGTTCCCGGCCGGTTCTCACGTCATCACGCTCAGGCTCGACCCCGACGACCTGCCGGCCGACGACCGCCAGGACTTCGCGCTGGAGGTACTTCCAGCCGTGCCGGTACTGATCGTGAATAACGGGCCACCACGCGGACAACACGGCAGCGGTTTTCTCGCGGACGCACTGGCGCCGCCGCGAGACCCGATGCCGGCGTTCCTGGTCCGTACGATTGCGGCCGACGCGTTTCGGCCCGAGGTGCTGACCCGGGACGTGAAGGGTCCCGGCACGCCGCCACGGGTCTTGGTCCTGGCGAACCTGCCGCGGCTGACCCCGGAGCAGCAGACGGCGGTCGAGCAGTACCTTGCCGGTGGGGGGTCGGTACTGGTGGCGCTCGGCGAACGGTGTGACGCCGCGTCGTGGAATCGGGTGGCGTTTCGGGGCGGTACGGGATTCCTCCCCGCACGGGTGGCCGGTACGGCGGAGGGGGATTCGCGGCCGGACCCCGCGAGTTTCACGCACCCTGCGGTCGAGGTGTTTCGCGAACCGCTGCCCGGCGGACTGCACACGGCTGAGTTCCCGCACCGCTGGCGGCTCGATCCCGCGGCCGGTGTCAACGGTCCAACCGGCACACCCGTCGCCAGACTGACGACCGGAGAGCCGATGCTGGTCGAACGCGGCCACGGCACCGGGAGGGTCATCGTGTCGGCGGTCCCGCTGGATGGCGAATGGGGTACGAACCTGCCGCGGCTGCCGGACTACGTCCGACTGGCACACGAACTGGTTTACTACCTGGCCGGCGCACGCGGCGCGGACCGGAACATCGACATATCACGGCCGATCATCTTCAGTCCGAACCCCTATGAGTCGCCCGGCCCGGTGGCGGTGCTGGGGCCGGACGGGCGGTCGCGGTCGCTGCCGGTGACAGGGTGGCCGCTGGTGATCGACGGCCCGCACGACCCCGGCTCGTACCGGCTGACGACGTCAGCCGGGCGGACGCAGTATTTCGCCGTCCGCCCCGACCCGCGAGAGTCGGTTCTGACGCTGTACACCGACGAGGACCGGCGCAAGGTCGCGGACGCGGTCGGGCGGCTGGAGTATATCGGGTCGATGGATGAGATCACCGACGACCCCGACACCGTTGCCGGGCGCGAGTTGTGGTGGGTGCTGATGCTGGCCGTGGTCGCGCTACTCGGGTTGGAGGTGTGGTACACCCGGCGGTTGAGTTAGGCCCCTCGTTCCCACGCTGTGCGTGGGAACGGGAGGGGCTACGCTCCGCGTTGCGGGCGGGGCCGACCGTGAAGCGCCCCGAGCAACAGTTGACTTCACCGACCCGTGAAGGCCCGGCACGCGGAGTGTGCGAAGAGGCGTTCCCACGCTCGGCGTGGGAACGAGGAAAATGCTTCCGATCCCCTTCACCGGCGCCGCGCTCGAACTGACCCCGACGGTCGGGTCCGCTCTCGGCGCGCTGGCGATCATCGCTGCGGTCGGGCTATTACTGTGGCTCTACCGCCGCGAACTCCACTTCGTTTCCCGCCGAATCGCGTTCGTCCTGTTGGCCCTCCGCGCGGCCGCCCTGCTGACCGTTTTGCTGCCGCTGGCCTTCGACCCGGTCGTCGTCCACACTACCACGGTGCCGGTCCCAGGCCGGGTGGTTGTCGCGTTCGATGTATCGGAGAGCATGTGCGTCACCGACCCGCACAGCCGACCTGATAACCTGACCCGGCTCGACGTGGCCGCCCAGGCATCCGGTGACCTGCTGGCCGCGCTGCAACAACAGCATGCGGTCGAGGTGGTGTCGTTCGACACGGCCCTGCACCCGCTACCGGCCGACGCGGAGGGGTTATCGAAAGTGCTCCCGGCCGGCGGCGCAGAGTCGCCGGCCACGGACCTGAAACTGCCACTCGCACACGCCGCACAGGCGACCGTGCCACTGGCCGTCGTGGTGTTCACCGACGGCCGGCACAACTGGGGTGACTCGCCGTTGTCGCTGGCCGGCCAACTCGGTCAGCGGCACGTGCCGGTCTACCCGGTACTGGTCGCGCCGGAGACGCCGCCGCCCGACGTGGCGATCGTTTCCCTCCGACCACAGGTAACGACTGCGTTCCAGGGGAGTACCATCCCGGTCGAGGTCGAGGTTCGGGTCGTCGGGTGGCCGCCCGGCCCCGTGACGGTATCGCTGGAGTCGCCACAGGTGACGCAGACCATTCCGCACACCGGGCGGGATGACGTGTATCGGCTAGTGCTAAAGGCCCGGCTCGACGCGGCCGGTCCCCAGACGCTGAGGGTGACGGCCGAGGCCACGGGCCGCGAGGACCGCTTCCCACGCAACAACAGCCGCAGCACGCGGGTGAACGTCGTTCAGGACCGGGCGCGGGTTCTGCTCGTGGACGGCGACGCGAGATGGGAGTTCCACTACCTGCACACCATGTTGGGCCGCGATGAGACCCTGGACGTCCGCAGCGTCGTCTACCGCCAGCCGCGGGTGACTCGGGCCACGGACGATGAGGCTCGCGCGGCGGGGTTGCCCGCGCGGGAGATGCCGGCTGAGCCCGACGCGCTCTCCGGCGTGGGCTGCGTGATCCTCGGCGACGTGGAGCCGGGGCAATTCCCGCCGGCCGAGCGTGAGCGGCTGGAACGCTACGTAGCCGACGCGGGCGGGACTCTGGTGCTCGTCGCCGGCAAGCGGGCGATGCCACTGGCATATGCGGGCCGGGAGGACGACCCGTTCCGAAAGCTGTTGCCGGTGCGAGAACCGAAGGAGTTCGACGAGCCGGGCGGGTTTCGGCTAGCACTGACCCCCGAGGTCGAGCGAACGTGGTTCCTACAACTCGTCGACACGGCCGGCGACAACCGGGAGGCGTGGGAGCGTCTGCCGCCGCACTACTGGGCGGTCGTCGGCGAGGCCAAGGACGGGGCCGAGGTACTGGCCGCGGTGCCGGGTAAGCCGCCACGGCAGGCCGCGGTGATCGCCCGGCAGAACTACGGCTTCGGCCGGGTGCTGTTCGTCGGTCTCGACTCGACGTGGCGCTGGCGGCTCAAGGTCGGCGACCGCATCCACCACCGGTTCTGGGGTCAGGTGGCGCAGTGGGCGGTGTCGAGCCGTCTCCTGCCGGCAGTGAACGCGACCGGCACGATCCGCTTCGGAACGCGAGAGCCAACGATCACGGCCGGCCGGACCGGCGAGTTTGTCGTCCGGGCCACGGAGTCAGTGCAGCCGCTTCCACCGCAGGCGCTCAAGGGCGCGAAGGTGATCCGCCTGCCGGACGGCCCCCTGGGGAAGGAGTCGCTGACCGCGCTGGTGCCGCTGAATCCGGTCGAGGGTCGGCAGAGGGAGCTGACGGCGGATCTTCGCGGGTTACTACCGGGTCGGTATGCGATCGAACTGGATGTGCCTGTGTGGGCGCACCAACTTCGCGGTTCGCCGGGATCAGACGGCCGACCGGTGCCACTGCGGGCGCGATTCGAGGTGCTACCACCTGACGGCGATGAACTGGCCGACCTGTCGGCGGACCGGGAGTTGCTGGATCAGATCGCGGCAGCGAGCGGTGGCAAGGTCTACACAACGGAGACGCTCGGCGAACTGACCGAGTCACTGGTGGCCCGTTCGGCAACGCGAGAGGAGACGATCCGACTGCCGGTTCGACGGTCCTGGTGGACGTTGGGGCTGGTTGTTGCACTGCTGGCCGCGGAGTGGGTCTTGCGCAGGTGGAACGGGCTGCCGTAAAGCTCCGCGTTCTCGCGCGTTCTCGTTCCCACGCTCCGCGTGGGAACGCACGGGGGCGACGCTCCGCGTCGCGGGCGGTAGCAGCCGGTGAGCTTCCCCGTCGTCCCGGCAGCGCCTTGACCCGCGTTCGCCCGGCACGCGGAGCGTGCGAAGAGGCGTTCCCACGCAGAGCGTGGGAACGAGGAGACGAGGAGACGAGGACTACCGCCCGAACGCCATAATCAGGCCGAAGATCACCCCGAACACGAGCAACACCAGAGCCACCACGCCGATGATCTTCCACGGACTCCACGGCCGGTAGCCCGTCACCCGACCGGTGCGGCCGTTGACCAGCACCTGGAACGTCTTCTCGTGGTAGCGATACACCGCCACCCAGACCGGCAGCAACACGTTCTTGAACGTCACCGCCGAGTACCGGGTCCGCTTGGCGTCGATCCGCTGGTGGTCGCCGCCGATGTCCTCGCGGATGAGCGAGTCAATCATCGGCCCCATCAACTCCTTCGCGGACTGAAACCCGTCCTTGAGCCCGACCGCGTATCGCTCGGTCGTGAACCCGCTCAGGTACGCAGGCTGGAACGGTTCGACCTCGTCCAGCCGCCAGTTCCCGAGGTCGTCGATGAGGTCCGCCGGAAGGCTCGTCGAGCTGCACACCAGCACGTCATCGAAGAAGTGGTCCACCTCGCCGGAGACCGACGTCCAGCGGGTGCGGGTGACGGTCCGCGACCGCTGCTCACTCTTGCCGTTCACGATTGCGGTGTACCACTCGGTCTCCTGATAGTCGTCGCCGCGCTGGCCATCGTAGAAAGTGTACGTCATGGCGTCGTAGGTCCAGAACGGCAGGTAGACGCCGGTGAGCTGGCCCAGCGCAGCCACTCGCTTCAGTTCGGACGGGGCGAACCACAGGTTGTGCAGCCAGCGGTTGAACGACTCGCGAGCCCCGCGCAGGTCCACCGCGAACGGGATCACCGCCTCCGGCGGGATCATCGCGTGGGCGGCCTCGGGTTTCGTCTCCAAGTGGGTGGCGCAGAACGGGCACCTCTCGGTGGCGACCTTATCCTCCAGCAACACCACCGCCCCGCAACCGGTACACCTCGTCTCGGTGGACCGGCCGGGGATCGCCTTACCTTTGCCCTCCTCGCGGGTCAGGTAGTCCTGGTAGTCGCGCTCCGAAACCTCCGCGGTCTCGTCGCGCGCAATCTCCTCGTGGAAGCCGCAGAACGGGCACTTCAGACCGCGTGCGGACGGATCGAAGTCGAGCCGCGCGCCGCACTGCGGGCAGGGGAACTTCCGCCCGGCCGGCGGGGCCTTGGTGACGGTCGGATCCTTGACCACGGGCTTGACCCACCCTACGAAAGACGGATTACTGTGGAAGCGGCGGCGGGGCGCTGGCAAAGAGCGGCTTCAACTCGTCCACCGTCTCGGCGGCAGCCCACTGGCTCATACCCGGCTTCCAGACCAGCGTCGAGCGGTTGACGGAGCCGTCACGGATCTTCGCGTCGATGGCGGTCGCGTCGAACGGCCCGGCCGGCTGGCCGTTGAGCGCGACGTGAAACCGCACCACCCCCGGCAGTGGAGGAGGGACCGCGGGGCCCTGCGCGGCCCCGGCCATCGCGCCGGCCATCGACTGCCCGATCGCGACCCCGGCTCCGAGGCCGACACCCGCGCCGGCGGCGCCGCCGGGGTTCTGTGCTGCATCCCGGATCGCGTCCGCCGTCTGGAACTGCGTGTACCGGTTCAGGTCGCCAAGGACCCCCATCTGCGTCCGCTTGTCCAGCGCCGCCTCGACCTCCGGCGGCAGCGAGATGTTCTCCACGAAGAACTGCGTCAGCGAGATGCCCATCTTGGCCAGTTCCGGCGCGATCCGGTCCAGCGCCAGCTTGCTAACCTTCTCGTAGTTGCCGGCCAGGTCGAGGACGGCGATCTTGGCGGACGCCACCACGTCCACGAACCGCGACACGATGGCGTTGCGGAACTGGTTGGTGACCTCGAACGCCTCGAAGGACGGGTCGGTGGCGACCAGTTCCTTCAGGAATGTGCCGGGGTCCGTGACCTTGAAGGCGTAGGAGCCGAACGCCCGCACCCGGACCGGGCCGAACTCCGGGTCACGCATCATCACCGGGTTCTGAGTGCCCCACTTCTGGTCGGTCCACTGACGGGTGCTGATGAAGTACACCTCGCTCTTGAACGGCGACTCGAACCCGTACTTCCAGCCGAGGATGGTCGAGAGGATCGGGAAGTTGTTGGTGTCCAGGGTGTACTTGCCTGGTCCTTTGACGTCGGCTAATTGCCCTTCCTTGACGAACGCCGCAGCCTGGCCCTCGCGGACGATGAGCTGGGCGCCGTTCTTGATCTCGTTCTTGTATCGGGTGAAGCGGTAGGCGAGGATCTCGTTCTGCGACGGCTCGGTCCACTCGATGATATCAATGAACTCGCCGGTGATACGGTCCCACAGCCCCATGGCGGTATCCTCGAACAGGTGGTCGGATGTGACGCCGGCATTGTGGCCCCACGGCAGCGGGGCGGCAACCAAAAACGGCGGCACGAAAGGGGATTCGGCGGCGGGGCGGGCGGATTTGTAGGGTGGGTCGAGTCTTCG
>DATLIF010000100.1:0-1563 GCA_035539575.1 Fimbriiglobus sp.
GATTTGGAATTTCCGCCCCGCGGCGGGGCGGTCCTATCGCTTCTTCACCGTCAGCGGAACGCGCCGGGCGTCGCCGGGGGCCTCGCACAACGGGACGCTGGACGACGGCTCGTTGAGGATCTCGGCCAGGGTGGTGCCGCCGAACGCCCGCTCGACCGTCGCCAGGGCGTCGTCCACGCGGCGGTGCAGCGGGCAAAGCCGGGTGCCGTGCGACGACAACTTCAGAGGGCACGTCCGGATCCGCACGATCGGATCGACCGCGTTGACCACCTCCAGGATGGTCAATTCCTCGGGCGGCTTCGCCAGTGCCACCCCGCCGCCGACGCCGCGCTGAGACTTGACGATCCCGGCCTTCGCCAGCCCTTGCAGGATCTTGGCCAGGTACGCGACCGGGACCTGCGTCCGCCGCGCCACCTCCTCGGTGGTCGCCGGCTCGCCGCCGCGGCTGGCCAGGTCCACCGCCGCCCGCAACGCGTACTCAACCGTCTGCGAGAACATACCCACCGCCGGTGCCGGGGAAATCGGACGTTCGCGTCGTATTATATCCGACGGACCCACCCCGTCGCTAACCCTCCGGGTTCGCCTTATACTGTTCCGGCGTCCCACCCACGCCGGAGCACCGTCATGCGCCGCCTGCTCGCACTCCTCCTCTGCGTCGGCCCGGTTCCGTTCGCCGCGGCCGACGGGCCGGCCGTCCTCGACCTGTGGCCCGGCCCCGCCCCGGGCGAGAAGGCCGACCTCGGCCCCGAGAAGGACACCGGGACGAAGCCCGGCCAGCGGCAGGTCAAGCGGCTGACCAACGTCTCGAAGCCGACGCTCACCGTCTTCCGGCCGGCGAAGGACAAGGACACCGGGGCCGCGGTCGTGATCGCCCCCGGCGGCGGGTACAACATCCTCGCCTGGGACCTCGAAGGTGAAGAGGTCGCCGCCTGGCTGAACTCCGTCGGCGTGACCGGCATCGTGCTGAAGTACCGCGTGCCGCGCCGGCCCGGCGAGCCGTCCGACCAGCCACCGCTCGGCCCCAAGCAGGACGCCCAGCGGGCGATCAGCCTCGTCCGTGGCAAGGCGAAGGAGTGGGGCCTTGACCCGAACCGGATCGGCATGCTCGGCTTCTCCGCCGGCGGGCACCTCACCGCCTGGGCCGCCACCAACTCCGACAAGCGGAGTTACGAACCGATCGACGAGACGGACCGGGTGAGCTGCCGGCCGGACTTCGCGGTGCTGGTCTACCCCGGCTACCTCGTCGAGAAGGGCAAGCCGGACCAGCTCAACCCCGACCTCCGCGTGTCGAAGGACACGCCGCCGTGCTTCTTCGCGCACGCCTTCGACGACGGCGTCTCACCGGAGAACAGCGTGCGGATGTTCCTGGAACTGAAGAAGCTCAAGGTGCCGGCCGAACTGCACGTCTACTCGACCGGCGGCCACGGGTTCGGCCTGCGCCAGGAGGGCAAGCCGTGCGCGACGTGGCCGCAACGCTGCGCGGAGTGGATGACGGCGCAGGGGCTGCTGGTGGCTAAGAAGTAAGTCCGCCAGCTATCTTTCTCCCCTCTCCCCGCTGGGGAG
>DATLIF010000101.1:0-8472 GCA_035539575.1 Fimbriiglobus sp.
GGCGTATGCACTGGCCGACCTTCGGGCCGCGTCCGTCAGTGAGGAGGACATTCTGGCACTGACTGTTGAACCCGAGAGGCTTCCAGACGATACGCGGGCGGTCTTGGCATTCGCGCGGAAGCTCTCCACGGCCGCCCACACGATTTCCGACGAGCAGGTCGGCCGACTCATCACGCGGTATGGGGAGAAGGAGGTCGTCGCGATCGTCTTCTGCGTCGCCTACTCCAACTTTCTGGACCGCCTCACACTCGCCTTGGGGTTGTCGGTAGAGCCCGAAGGCCCACGCCCGCCTCTCGACGTACGGTTCGCAAGGCGTGGGTTTGAAATCGGTGCCGCCCCTCCCCGGCCCCGGCCCGATCCACTTGTGCCTTCGCCCCGCAGCGCGGGGCTAGCGGCCCCCGACTGGGAGCCGATCGACCTTAACCGACTCCGCGCCGTGTTGAAGACGCAGAAAGCCCGGCAGTCCAGGATCACGCTCCCTGAAACTGACCCCTCGGCGAACCGGTGGGGTCTCGTCGGGCGTACCTACCAGCCGGCACTAGCGACAGCCTGGTCCGCATGCACTCAGGCGTTCGCCGAGGAGGCCGACCAGGATCCGGTGTTCGAGCAAAGTGTATTCTGGATCGTCACCCGGACGAAACAGTGCTTTTACTGAATGGGTCACACGGAAATGGTGCTCGCGGTCGCGGGCCTTGACAGCGATGCGGTCAATAACCGGGTTCGGCGCCTTGCAGCGGGCGACTGGTCGGCGTTCAAGCCGGACGAGCGGACGGCGTTCCAGTTCGCTCACAAGCAAGCCAGGGATCCGTCTTCTATCAATGCCCGCGACGTGCGAACGCTGGCGGCCGTGTGCGGTCCGGAGCGGGCACTCGACGTGATCTGGTGGTCCTGCCGCTGCCACTACATGACGTGCATTGCGGACGCCTTCCAATTGCCGCTCGAGCGAGTGAATGTGTTCGACGGTTTCGCCCCCGTCGGCCCGAAGCCGTGAGGTACGGCTTTCACCCTTACTCGGACACGACCCGTGCCCGGGTGACTGTTCTTGGCGTTAGCTTCCGGTCTAGGCAAACGCCGTCCGTGGACGAATCGAGCAGACCGAAAGGAGCTCTGAATGACTCACATCATGCTGAGTGCTGTGCTGGCGGCCTTACCTGTTGGGGACGATGAGAAGTCCGGCGCCCCCGATGTCGAGGGCAAGTGGCTGATCGTGTATGTCGAGGAAGGCGGAAAGCGGAACGCCACCTGGGAGCAGCAGGTCGCCACCGTCAAGGGAGACACCTTGAGTTACAGCAAGGAGGGCGACGACCGGTCGCTCCGCCTTACGTTCGGCGCCAACCAGACGATTAAGGTCACCGGCGCCGGCGGTAAGGGGACTGGTGAGATGAGCGGGGTGTACATCACAGGACAAGACTACTTGTGTCTGTCCTTGAACCCTCCCGGCGACAAGAAGGTGGAAGGCAAGAAGTCGAGCGGCGCGTTCATCCTCATCCTCCGCCGACAACGCTAGCCGGCCCGCCGGGCTGGACCCAGTCCGCCCGACTGCCACAACACCACGCCGGGCATCAGGTACGAACCTATTGCACTCAACCGGGTCCGGCTAGCCGGACCGCAGCCTGTCGGCGGAGTACAGAACCGATGACCAGACGGCGGAGAGGTTGGCAACTCGGTGCTGCGGTCGTGGTGCTCGTCAGTGCCGCCGTGACGGCACTCCTTGCCCGCCGGGGCCAGGACGAACCCCATCCTGTCGATCCCCCCCGGGCGGAGGCTTGGTTCGAAGACGTCTCCGCCGCCTCCGGGATCGACCTTGTCTACCGCAACGGCGAGGAGGCGAACCAGTACGCGATCATCGAGTCCCTCGGCGGGGGGGCCGGCCTAATCGACTATGACGGCGACGGCCGGCTCGACGTCTTCCTCACTGGCGGCGGCACGTTTGCTGGCCCCGACCACACTCAGATCGTCGGTCGATCCTGCCGCCTATATCAGAACCTCGGCGGATGGCGGTTCCGGGACGTGACCGGGGTTGCAGGCCTCGATGCGGTCGGGGGGGAGCCGTGGTTCTACACCCACGGTTGTGCGGTCGCGGATTATGACAACGACGGCTGGCCCGACCTGCTCGTCACCGGCTATGGTCGGCACGCGCTCTTCCGCAACGAGAAGGATGAGCGAACCGGCAGCCGCCGATTCCGCGAGGTCACCCGGGAGGCTGGTCTGCGCGGAAGCCACTTCTGGGGCACGAGTGCGGCGTTCGCCGATCTCGACGGGGACGGCTACGCCGACCTCTACATCTGCCAGTACGTCGATTGGTCGTTCGCGAACAACCCGCGCTGCCCGGGTTACTCGGCGGAATTCGACCGCGACATCTGCTCCCCCACCCAGTTCGAAGCTCGTCCCCACGCACTGTACCGAAATAACGGGAACGGGACATTCGCCGACGTCGGCAAGGAGGCGGGTCTCCACACCCAGCGGCGAGACGGGGAGTACGAACAACTCGACCACCTCAGCCCCGTGTCACTGGAGAGGCTCCGCCGGGCGGACATGGACAGGGATTACGGAAAGGGGCTGGGCGTAGTTGTCGCTGACATCGACGGGGACGGGCGACCCGACGTCTATGTCGCCAATGACACGACGGACAAATACCTCTACCTGAACCACAGCAAGCCGGGACGCCTGAGACTCGATGACATCGCTGTCTTCTCCGGGTCGGCCCGGGACGAGCGGGGCGCCCCGAACGGTAGCATGGGTGTGGACGCCGCCGACTGCGACGCGACCGGACGCCCGTCGCTACTGGTGACCAACTACCAGAACGAGTTGCCGGCCCTGTACCGCAATTTATCGGCTCCCGGGAAGCCGCGGTTCGTGTACGGCACGGCTCAGGCCGGGCTAGCAGCTATGGGCAGTCATAATGTGGGCTTCGGGACGGGCTTCCTCGACGTGGACAACGATGGTTGGGAAGACATTGTGATTGTCAACGGACACGTGATCCGCCACCCCAGTTCGTCCTCCGTGCGGCAAAAGCCGATTCTCTTCCGCAACGGCGGCCGGCGGGGAAAGTCCAGTAGTTTGAGCTTCACGGACGCGGGCGACTCGGGGGGGGCGTTCTTCCGAACCGCCCACCAGAGCCGCGGGCTGGCCGTCGGCGACTTGGATAATGACGGCCGTCCCGACCTGGTGATCAGTCACGTCAATGAACCCGTAACCCTGTTGAGGAACGGGGCGGGCGGGGGCAACCACTGGCTCGGGATTCAGTTAGTCGCGCCGGGCTACCGAGACGTCGTCGGCGCCAGGCTGACGCTGGAGGTGGACGGGCAGACTCTCAGCCGGTTTGCCAAGGCTGGCGGAAGTTACTTATCCTCAGGTGACCGACGTCACTTGCTCGGCCTCGGCGCCGCGGAAACGGTCGGCCGCCTTACGGTGACTTGGCCTTGGGGCCAGGTGGATCACTGGGATGGGTTGGCGGTTGATCGTTACTGGACTCTCGCGGCGGGTGGCAAAGCATCTCCCGGCCTGCCCCCAGCCGGGGAGTGACACGCGGCGCAGGCGCGGCGGCTCGCGGCGAAGTTGGAGTCGCCTTGCGCGCCCGAACCGGGGTGCTGGCTGACCGTCGCCGAGTCCGAGCCGGGCCACCGGTCCGGTGCCCGGGCAGGTGACCCGGCTGTGTGGGCTGGTGAGCTGTGGGGGCCGCGGACCGATCGCGAGATCGGAGTGAACGGGCGGTTCGGCACGATCAACCTGCTAATCAAGTTCTACCCACCGCATCCCCGACGTCTCCGTAACAAACTGGCCGGGTTGTTTGCTTCATGCCGTCGCACGCCCCTCTGGCAAGACACGGAGGCCAGCGTACTTGCCGCGGCGAAATGCTCGTCTGGACGACAGTTGTCTGAACAGATATCTTCTCCGGGGACGCCCACTCCGGAGTCCACGATGTCCCACGCCGACATGCTGCGCGTCGCCCGCCCCTCCGCCTGGATCATGGGCGGTGCCTACGTCGCCCTGCTCGCGGCCGGGGTCGGGCTGGTCGTCCTCGTGTGCCGCACGGGGGGGCAACTCGCCACCCCTGCCGCGGCCGCCGCCACGACCGCTTCCGCCACCACGGCCCCGCCCGTGGACGTGGTACTGCACGTCATGGCGACGCTGGTCGCCGTGATCCTCCTCGGCACGGTCCTCGGCCGGGCGTGCCGGTGGGTCGGTCAGCCGCCGGTCATCGGCGAGGTGGTCGCCGGCATCGTCCTCGGCCCGTCGCTGCTCGGGGCCGTCTGGCCGCAGGCGATGCACTTTCTCATCCCCTCAGCCGCCGACGACCCCAAGGGGCAAGTGCCCGCGGCGATCAAGGCCGTCTCGCAGATCGGGGTCGTCCTGTACATGTTCCTCGTCGGCCTGGAATTGAACGCCGCCCGGCTCCGGCAGCAGGCGCACGCGGCCGTCGCCGTCTCCCACGCGAGCATCGTCGTGCCGTTCGTCCTCGGCTCGGCCCTCGCCCTGGCACTCTACGGGACGCTGGCCCCGGCCGGGGTGCCGTTCACGAGCTTCGCGCTGTTCATGGGGGTGGCGATGTCCATCACCGCGTTTCCCGTGCTGGCCCGCATCCTGACCGATCGCCGGATGGAGCGGACTGAGTTGGGGACCGTCGCCCTGGGCTGCGCCGCGGCCGACGACGTGACCGCGTGGTGCCTGCTGGCGCTGATCGTCGGCGTCGCGCAGTCCCAGGTGTCGGGGGTGGTTGCCATCACCGCGCAGACGGCGGCGTTCGTCGCGGTCATGTTGCTGATCGTCCGGCCGATCGCCGGTCGGGTGAGCGCGCGGCTCGACGCGACGTCCGGCCCGCTCCCGCCGCTCGTCATCTCCGGCACGTTCCTGGCGGTCCTGGCGTCGGCCATGACCACGGAGGCGATCGGCATCCACGCCCTGTTCGGCGCGTTTCTGCTCGGGGCCGTCGTCCCGCACGACGGGCGGATCGCGAAGGAGTTCACCGCCAAACTGAAGGACCCGGTCACGGTGCTCCTCTTGCCCGCGTTCTTCGCCTACACCGGGATGCGGATGCAGATCGGGCTGGTCAGCAGTGCCGAGGACTGGCTGCGGTGCGGCGCGATCGTGCTCGTGGCGACGGCCGGGAAGTTCGGCGGGGCGACCCTGGCGGCCCGGCTGACCGGCCGGTCGTGGCGTGACTCGGCCGCGCTGGGCGCGCTGATGAACACGCGGGGCTTGATGGAACTGATCGTACTGAACATCGGACTGGACCTGGGGGTGATCAGCCCCACCCTGTTCGCCATGATGGTGATCATGGCCCTGGCCACCACCGCCATGACGAGCCCGGTCGTCAGCCTTCTCGTCGGGCGGGAACCCGACCGTGAGGGGCGGGCCGCCGCCTGACGAGGTCACACATGCCCGCGCGTACCGCTCCCCCCGCGTCCCAGCGCCGGTTCGACTCGCCCGAGCAGGAGGCGTTCCTGGGTCTGTGGCGGACGTTCGACCGGCTCCGCGCGCTGGAGGAGGACGTGTTCGCCCGGTACGGTCTGACGCCCCAGCAGTACAACGCGCTGCGGCTGCTCCGGGCGGCCCGCCCCGAAACCCTCCGCACGACGGACCTGACCGAGCGGCTCGTCTCGCGCGCCCCCGACACCACCCGACTGCTCGACAAGCTGGCCGACCGCAAGCTGATCGAGCGGACTCGGCCCGAGACGAACCGGCGGGAGGTGCGCGTCGGGATCACGCCCGGCGGCGTCGCGCTGCTCGACGAGCTTCAGGAGCCGCTGGGCGAGTGCCACGCCCGGCAACTCGGCCACCTGCCCCGATCCCAGCTCCGCGAGTTGATCGCGCTCCTGCGCGCCGCGCGACTCCCCCACGAGGATGCCGCGAGCAGTTGGCGATGAGGGCCGTTAACTGTGGTGGGAATTGACACGCACCAGTACCGCCCGCCCTTTCCATCCGCCAACAATCGTGTGCCGAACTATCAGGTCCCGGCGGGTTGGTCGCAGCCGACACGCGGTTGTGTGGGAGCAGTTAGCGAAAGGCGTCCGGCATCTGAGGGCACATGCCCGCACGCGTACCGTCGAGCGGCTCGGCCGCACGCGTGCGATCTTGGAGTATGCGATGGGCCTTCTCGCCTCCGACTGTGCCGTCCTGCAGCAACTGACTGACGAGGGCTTCGACCCCCGCCCACACGGCCGGAGCGTCTAGCATCCGGCGAGTGTCCGCACGGAGTGTGGTGATCAGTTCCTCGGCCTTGACCTTGCAGCCGACCATTGTGGCCGCCACTCGGCGTGCCGTTTCAAGGTCTTGACCATCGCCGCCGGGTACGCAGTCGAACCCACTTTTTCGTTGAGCCTCCCGCCCGGCCAGTAAGACCCGGATTTGCGGAAGGAGTATCTCCTCGTCGCCCTTCTCGACGGCCCGGCTGAGGGAGTGCGGGTCGTCAACCTGCTCGAGGCAATAGCCAAAGTGGACCGGGTGGTCGGGGGTCAGCCCGACTTGCTCGAGTTTGAGGCCCAGATGGACCGCGACGCCGGCGTGTCCGGCCTCGTGGTAGGCTGCCGCGATGGTTTCGCTGTCGTGCGTGGGAGAGGTCAAGGGTTCACTCGCTTTCGTGGCGGACGGCTCGCGACGTCTCGCGGGCCGCGAACGACCACCGTCGATCGCCGGCGCAGATCAATCGCGGCGAACATGGCGTCGGAGCCTGGGCCGCAGTGGCCGAGTTCGTGGGGTTACAACACCTTCCGGCTGACGGTCACGTTCGGCGCCGTGCTGATGATGTAAGTCACGGCCCGAGTCGTCTCCTGACCGTTGGGCAGTCGCACCGTGATGGACACCGGGCAGAACAGGTTGGCGTCCATCTCCTGCCCGTCGCCCGTGATCTTGTAGTCCTTCAGGGTCACCCCCGACTGCCACTCAGTGTCGATCACGTAGATCGGCGACGTCGCACCCTGGAGGGCATCGACCTTGTCGCCGCGCTTCCAACTGTCGAGCGCGGTCCGCAGTGCTTCGCGAGCCTTGGCGGCATCGACGGGCGCGTTACGCGGGCCGGAGGAGCAACCGGTCCCCAGCAGACACATTCCGAAGCAGACGACCAACGCTCCGCAGAATCGTCGCTGCGTCTGAGCTATGCACATGCTCGGCCTCCCGGAGGTGGGTGAAGGTGGTCGGCCCGAGCCGCCAGGCCCGTGAGTCACGGCCTGGCGGCTCGGGCGGGCACTGGGTCAATAATCTCCGACCACTTCACCCGCGTCCCGGGACCCGATGGCCCGCCAGGTCGCCAGGTTTACTCCGTTGTTCACGAACCGAACCGAGCCGTCACCCAGGAGGACGTTGACCCCGTTCGTGTGCCGACTGGAGGCGGTCATCGCCGCGCGCAGCGACGGCAGCCAGCCGCACGACCGGCCATTGGGGGGGAGAATGTGCTGATACACGTGCTGGCCGTGACCCCACGGGGCGCCCATGAAGATCGGGAACTGGTTCGCCGGGTTGGTGACGTCAACCGACTGACACCACGCGTGGGCCTCGTCCGCCGAGGCCGGCCGACCGGGGGCGCCGTTGGGGCCGTTGAAGGTGTCCTCCAGCGGGCTCACCAAGCCCATGTTGCCGTCGCCGAGTACCCTCTCGCTGAACAGCGCGGTGTTGCTGGTCCCGTCGTGGATGCCGGGGAGTGTGATCCTGGCGCTTTCCGTGTAGAAGACACCGTTTGGTCGCGGGTCGTTCACGTTCAGCCCGCGGGCGAGTACGAACACCACCCAGTTGCCGGCATTGCCGTGGTAGTTCGTCGCCGTGCCGAGGGAGGGCATCGGATTCGGGCGGTCCGACGGGCAGAGGAACGTGTTGATCGCGACCTGCTGCGACGGGACGTTCACCGCGTCTCCGATCGGGAGTTTGAGATCCATCGTCCGGTAGACGTTGTCCTGCTCGATGTAGGGCAGGATGCGAGCCAGCGGGCCGAAACTCGTGGCGTACTCCCACCCCGGGGGGAGTTGGTTGTTGGCGTCGTGGTAGGAGTGGACCGCGAGGCCGATCTGCTTGAGGTTGTTTTGGCACTTCATGCGGGCCGCGGCCTCGCGGACCTTCTGGACCGCGGGCAGCAGCAGGCCGATCAGGATGGCGATGATCGCGATCACCACCAACAGCTCGATCAGCGTGAACCCGACTCGGACCTGACGGACCATGGTGACACCTGTCACGCCCGGTGATGACGAAACCGGCCCGGAGCGCCCGGGCGATTCTTCGTTTCGCGCCCCAGCCGGACGACCGACCCTACTTGTCCTTCTTCGCCCCGGGCATCGCCCAGAACGGGTTCTCCTGCTCCAGGGGAAACTGGAATGCGTCCGCGACCTTGGTCATGTAGTGGCACCGCGACGCCCACCAGATCACCTGCCAGGCCTTCTCCTTGCCGAATTGCCGCACCAGTTCATCGACGTCCGCGTCGCCGACTGCCGGCGAGTTGGCCTGCTTGCGTGCGAACGCGAGCGCCGCCTTCTCCGCCGCCGTCGC
>DATLIF010000102.1:0-1921 GCA_035539575.1 Fimbriiglobus sp.
TCGTTCGGCGGCGGAGGGTGCGGCGGATGGGTGGCGACGACGACAGGGCAGCACCGCAGGCCCGCGATGTTCACATGGTGCTCGGGTCCGGCGGCTACCGCGTCCCCGTGGATGTCTTCCTGCTGCACGACGACGCGGCCGACCTGGCGTCGCTCCGCCCGGCGTTCGAGGCGGTGTGTGGGCAGATCCGGCCGGACGACGCCGGGTACGACTTCCGGCACGCCTTCGGGCACTGGAAGGAGTTCGGCCGGCCGCCGCTGGCGTTCCGCCCGTGCAGCACCCGGGTGGTGCTCGCCGCGATGCCCGCCACCTCACTGTTCGGCCCCGCCCCGGCCCCGCGGCCGGCCGACCTGCAGCGGCTCATCACCACCTTGGTGCGGGCGAGGGCTGACGTTGTCGGCGTCCCGGGCGGCGGGTTGGGCGTCACCCCGGCTGTCGCCCAGGCGGTACGGCACGCGGGCGTGGAGCACTCGGTGACGATCGAACCGGGGACCACCGTCCGGTTCCGGCTGTTCGCCGAGGAGGGCATCCGCACAGCGGAGGCGCGGTGGGACTTGGACTACGACCAGGTCACGTTCCGCGGCGGCCCGGTCGGCGACCGGGTGGAGCACCGGTTCGCCCGCCCCGGCTGGTTCCATGTGGCGGTGCAGGCCGGCGGCTACCGCGAGTGGCTGAGGGACCGCAGCCCGGCCGGGATCGACAACACCGTCGTCCTCGGCAGCATCGAGATCAGAGTTGAGGAGGCGGACCCCGACGCCGCGCTGGCGCTGGAAGAGTACGCCGCCACGCCGGAGGAGCCGGAGCCGGAAGAGGACTTGTGAGCCGGCCCGTCGGCCGGCGCGGGGTAGCAAAGGCACGCCGAACCAGGTAGCGTGTTGTCAAGTGGCGAGTCGTGACGCCCACTGCGGGTCGAACGGCTCGCGGTTCTTGAACGCCCCGTAGCAGGTCATCACCCGCTTCCGCATGCACGCGCCCACATCCCGCGACCGCGGCTCGCGCGCCGCGCGTGGTCGGCCTGAGCGGGTACCACACTTCTCACCGAAAAATAATCCCTGAAAACCAATTAAGGTTGAGCCGGCCGCTCGGTATTGTCTCATACGGCCACATCTCAGTGCAGAAGGCCGAATTGATTCGTTCATCTCGCCCGTTCTCTCCTCCGAGGTTTTGGATGCGTTCTCTCCCCAACCCACGCTGCCGTGGGTTCACACTCATCGAGTTGCTGGTGGTGATCGCGATCATCGCCATTCTGATCGGGCTACTGTTACCCGCGGTGCAGAAGGTCCGCTCGGCGGCCGCCCGGATGCAGTCGGCCAACAACGTCAAGCAGATCATGATCGCGAACCACAGCTTCCACGACTCGATGGGGATCCTCCCGCCGCTGTCGGCCGTTTTGGTTAACCCCCCCGTCTCGGGCGCCGGTACTCAGCCGGTGTCGGGCTACGTCTGGATCCTCCCGTACATCGAGCAGAACGCGATCTACCAACTCGCCGTCACCAACGGCGGGGCGTGGCCGAGCATCCCGCCCAACAGCGATGCCGGGCGTCGGGCCGGACAAGGGGCGAGCGCGAAGAAGGTCAAGACCTACCTGTCGCCGCGCGACCCGTCGAACCCGGCGGACACCTGGACCGAGGGCAACGGCGGGACGTGGGCGCACAGCAGCTACGGCATGAACCACGCGGTCTACGGCATGCCGAACGACCCGGCTCCTCGCTGCACTGGCACCATCGACCAGGTGAGCAAGGGGAACGGGCGGCTCAAGTTGACCTCCCTCACGGACGGGACGTCGAACACGGTCGGGGTCGCCGAGCAGTACGCCGTCTGCGGGACCGGCAGCGGCGCCCCGGACGGTTTTTTCCACAAGTCGTGGGCGTACAACCCCTGCTGCTGGACCTGGGCGCAAGGACCCTACTTCGACACCCGC